>JAKIYB010000446.1 GCA_022708765.1 Armatimonadota bacterium
AGCAGGCGATTGCTTCCCTGATGATAACGGAGATTATCGTTGGCTACAAGCAACGGCGCCATGCCATACGGGTGATTCAATTCTGTGTGTCAAGCCGGTGACTTTTTCCGCAAGAAGGCAGGCATCCGCTTGCGCGTGTTGAAGTAGGAGGGCATGAAGATAACACGCATTCCCATGCCGGAGTACCCCTGGGAGCAGGTGGAAGCGGCGAAGGGATTTATGACGCGGTTGTTCAGCGGCCATGCGGTGGATCGGCCGGGGTGCCTGGTCCATCCCGCGCCGCTGGCACTGCCGGAGGAGGCGCCGCCGGCCGGGTTGAACGAGGGGCAACTGGCGGTGTGGCGGCTGCAGGAGGCGCTGCGACGGCGACCATTGGGCGGGGACGATTTCGTGCCGGCGCTGGGCACGGGCGCGGGCACCTGCGCGATGGCGACAGCCTTCGGCTGCAAGGAGTCGGAGGCGTCGGGCGTCTACTGGGTGGAGCCGTGTATCACGCGTATGGAGGAGATTGACGCGCTGACATCGCCTTCGGTGGGCGCTGGCAAGCTGGGGTGGGTGCTGGAGCAAACGCGCGCCTATGCCGCCTACGCCGAGGAGCGTGTGGCGATCCGCGTGATGGACTTCCAGAGCCCCTTCACCACCGTCGAGCAGATGCTGGGCAGCGATCGCTTCTTCCTGATGCCCTACGATGAGCCGGGGCGCCTGCACCGGCTGATGGATGTGGTGACGGACTACGCCATTGCCTTCTTCACCGCGCAGATCGAGGCCGCCGGACCGAACGCCTGTCCGGGTATCTGGCCGCCCCTCTGGTATCCGCGCATCGCAGGCATCCAGATGTCTGATGATAACCTGGTGAATGTCTCTCCAGAGGTGTATGAGGAGTTCGTGGTGCCGTACAACAGCCGCATCGCGCAGGCGTTCGGCGGGCTGTTCCTGCATTCCTGCACCATCAAGGAGGCGTGCCTGCCGGCGTTAAAGCAGATTAAGGGGCTGACCGGCATCAACTGCGACATCTCCACCAGCGTCAGCCCCGCGCGGCTGATGGAGGAATTCCCCGACCTCGTCATCGCGCCGCACGCCTACATCAACACCGACACGAATTTTCACCGCTACGCGGAGTATATGGAGTATGTGCTGCGGGGCTGGACGCCCGGCAAGCAGCTCTTCATCTACCCCTGCACGGTGCTGTATCAGCCGGATACCTCGCGAGAGATCCGCTTCAACGAAGCGGAGGCGCGGGCGGTGCTGGAGCGGATTCCGGGGTGGGCGCGGGATCACGGGATGGTTTTTACCGAGGAGCATGCAGAGTAGTTATGTATTGGGAGACACAGGCATGATTACATCGTTACAGACAATTTTCGACCGGCAGACGATGGCTGCGCGGAAAGATGCATACTTCCGCTATGTGCAATCGCGGGCTCGGGAGTTTTTCACGCCGGAGGGACAGTACCGGCCGCAAGTGGAGCCGGACCGGCGGATTACCTACTGGATTCTGCCGGCGCTACTGGCGACGGAGGATGCGGCGATACGGGAACTGGCGCTGCGGGTGTATGCCGCCGATCCCTGCTGGGAGGGGTGGAATATCTTTACCACCTCTTCCATCGCCGCCAATCTGGTGCGCGAGCGAGTGAAGTTGACGCCGGAACTGATCGCGCGCTCCGAGGAGCATTTGGCGCGCTTCGTGGATCCTGGCGACGGGCGCGTACCGAGCAGCGGCGCCAATGACTACATGTTCCACGGCTTCAACGACAACATGCCGGCCATGGCGACGCGTGCGATGATCTTCGCCGGCGAGGTACTGGACAACGCCGAGATTCTCGATCATGGCCTCTTCTTTCTGGAGGGGTTGTGCGCGCATTTCCAGCGGCGCGGGCTGCTGGCGGAATATAACAGCAGCACCTACACGCCCATCACGCTGGTGGCGCTGATGGACATCGCGGAGATGGCGCGGACGGCGGAGGCGCGCGAGATGGCGGAAGCGTGTGCCAATCGCGTGCTGCTGGACATGGTGGCGCACTGGCATCCAGAAATCGGCGGCCCCGCGGGGTCGTCGTCGCGCGCCTACCTGCCTGATTACACTATCCAGTTGAGCACGCAGAACGCGCTGATGTGGTACTTTGGTTACCCGAACTGCCTTGATCCCATCGCCATGCTCTCCGGCGATGCCTACGGCGGCCCGCTCCATCACGGTCCGGACAACGCTTTCCTCACCGCGCAGTTCGTCGAGTGCTTTGCGGCGGACTTCACCGAAGTGCGCCCGGAAATTCAAAAATTTGCCCGCGCCCCGCGCGCATATCCATACGAAGTGCGGGCGACGATGGACTCCGGAAAAACCGCTGAGTGCCTGACGCGGACATACGTCATGCCGCACTGGTCGTTGGGCACATCGTCGGGCGTAATGTGGGCGGGACAGGCTGGGCATCACGTCACGCTGCGCGGCACGCTGCTGCGCGGCGATGACCCGACGGACTGGCGGCAACGCGTGGCGCTGTGGCACTTCCTGCGGAGTGGCGAGAAGGACTGGGGCGACATGGAACCGTCCTACAACAACACAGTGGCCCCCACCACGCACGTAAACGACTACGGCCAGTGGCACACTATCCAGAGTGCTGGCAGCGCGATGGTGGTGGGACATTTGGGCACGTCGCTTTACGACAAGGAAATTCACGACCTGACGTTCGTCATCATCGCCAGTATCTTCGGCACGATGCCGGATGAACTATATGCCAACGAGACACCGTTGGAGACGTGGTCCGGCGAAGCGATGGCGCGTGACTGGCATTTCCTGCGCTTCGACGAGGTGTTTGTGGGCCTTCGCGCGGCGGGGGTGCTGGACGAACGCACGCTGCCGGTGCGGCGCGTCATGAAGAACGGCTATCTGCGCATCGAGGTGCCGGCCCTTGAGACGACACCGACGCGCGTGACGCCTGAGTTCCGCAAGGATTTTGATGTGGCCTACGTGCTGGAGATGGCGTCGGCGGAGGAATGTTCCTTCGCCCGGTTCCGCGCGGAATGCCTGGCGGCAAAGTGGACATGCTATCGCTGCTTCTACCGTAACGCCCGCTATCAGGGCCGGCACGGGGAACTGCAGATCGTTGATTCCATCGAACCTGAAGGCGTGCGCTTCATGGCGGTGGATGGGAACCTGGAGGCGCCGGCATTCTTCAGTGCCACCGGCATGGACCCGGCGCTGACACGGCTCTTCCCCGACGGGCGCACGGTTCGCCAACGGCGGTTGGTGTTCCGCACGGAATTCGTCGGCTCGCTGTTCTACCCGGCCAAGCAGCAGGTGCTGGCGATGGACGAGGGGTAGACGCGTAGGAACGCGGGTTTACGCGGATTTCGCGGTGCCGCCATGCAGCACCCATCCCGACAAGCGCGACCAGCCGCCTCAAGTCGCCTTTGGGCAGAAAGGCGTCTGCGCCGCAGGCTTCGGCGATTTCGCGCGCGTTGTAGCGGTTGCTCATGAGGATTGTTTTCGTCTCGGGGAAACGGTCCTGTACGGCGTTAATGAGCGCGTCGCCGTGGATACCCGGCAGCATGAGGTCGGTGAGGAGCAGGTCGAAGCGCGTATCGGCGAGAAGAATCAGCGCGGTCTCGGCATCGTCAGCCGTGACATACCGATACCCGGCTGTCGCCAGCGCCATGGTGAAAAGCTGCATCTGATCCGCATCGTCCTCGACGATGAGAATGTGTCCCGCGTGATGCATGGGTTGCATACTCCCCCCTGCGTTATACCCCCGGTGCCGCCTGTCATGCGCAATACTGGCGGTGGTCACGGAAATTTTTCGTACTTTCCGCCGGTGCTACTATAGACGCGGTCATTGATACCACATAAGAAGCAGCGCCTGCTATATAGCATCTAATGATACATGGGGTATGGTCAATGACCGCGTCCCAGCAGTCAAGTCCAGAATGTGGTGTAAATTCACACCTCTCTGGTAGGTGGAGACGGCCCTTCGTCTCCGTAC
>JAKIYB010000447.1 GCA_022708765.1 Armatimonadota bacterium
GCAATGCCAACGTCGCCAGCAACAGGTTGTCCTCTATATCCGCATGGACATGCGAAAAGGACTCCCAGACGGAAAAGTAACAGAATTGCCGGCTGATCGGATTCGCGGGTTCTGGTGGCGGGGCGGGTCTGGCGGTGTAGGGACGCCGGGCGTTGGCAGTGCAGCGGTCCATGAAGCGCGTGACATCATCTATCACGTCGCGCTTGCTCACTACCCAGAAGCGCCACTGGGGGAGTGTTTCCGGATCGCCCCATTCATCATACATCTTCTTTCGCCAGCCCGGCGTGCGGAATCGTTCAAGCAGACCAGCGGTATAAAACCACTTCTCTTCTTCCAGTATGTCGGCGTAGGGGACGTGTTTGGCGATGATGCCTTCCAGCCGCTTCGCGCCAGCCTTTGCCACAGGCGCCGGGAGCCTGTGCTGGATATCCCGCAGCGGCGTTCGTCCGATCCGCTCAACGGATGAACTGCACAGGCTGGCGATTGTCGTGCCGCCATGCTGGATACTGACCGCCATCTCCATGACGTCTAACCCACTACGCGCGGCACCGGCGAGATCGTTCCGACGCAGGCGCAGTTCCGCGTCAACGCTGAGTGTCCGTGCCATCTGGCGATACAGGGCAAACTGCGGCAGCAGGGTGTCGAAGGAGCGGACGGGTTCCGCCTGGAAGGGATACTGAAAGCCTTCCCGCAACTTCGCGATGGCGGGCTCGTTCGCCTTCACCGCCGCCTCGATGCGCGCCATCGTCGGTGGCGGCCCCGACGGCGTCTTGCCATCAAAGATGTAGACCGCAGCTTCGATGACGGGCTTGTCGGTCAGCAGAGACGTTGCGTCCGTATAGTAATCCAGCGCGTTCGGCGAAGGCATCACCGGCGTGGGGATGCTGACCTGAGGCGTTTCGTTTATCTCCAGCCACCACCATCCGCCGCCCAGCACCGCCACCACAAACACCGCCACCCACCACAGTAGCGCTTTTTCGCCCTTTGTCAGCGTATGGTTCGCCCGTGCCATGGCATCCTCCTCGTGCACCGGTTGTGAACCGACTCCAATCGTGTCTCATCCCGGATGAAGCTCGTGAGGACACTCGCCCGCCCAGGGAATGGTGATACGCACCAGGCGCGACTCGCGTCAGCCCCGATTGCATGCGGGGTGTTCCACTTCCAGACTCGCTGCTATATTAACACCCGAAGTACCAAATTCGCGCGGCCTACTTCGCCTTCACCTCAATCTCCACACTGGACCCTGCCGGCACGGTGTAGGCCGTCTTCTTCAGCGTGAAGAGCGGCCAGTTTTTCGCCGTCCAGACGTCGGTGATGATGGGGACATTGGTGGGGTTGTGCAGCGAGACGACCCACTGTTTGCCCAGCGTGTTGCACAGGCGGATGCGCAGGTTCGGGTTACCGGCCTGCACCGGGCAGCCGATGAAGTAGTCCTTCTTGCCGTCGGCGAAGAGCGCGGCGTAGGCGGTGGCGCCGTCTTTCACGATTTGCCGCCAGTTCGGCGCCGGGCGGTTGCGCTCGACGATCCACGCGTCCCAGTGCGCGGGCAGGCCGTCCATCACCACCGGCAGAAAGCTGTTCAGCTTCAGGTCGGGGAAGCGCAGATCGGCGCTGCCCTGCCGGCCGTCCAGATGCACGGCGATGCCGTCGCCGCTGAGCGGTGCGGTGGCGGTGATGGGCGGGTTGGCCAGCGTGGCGAAGTAGTGGCGGAAGGCGGCGAAATCTGTCTCGCTGGGCGCGCCCAGGTAGCCGAGTTTCATGGTGATGCCCGCGCCGTTCGGCAGCGTCGCCACCCCCGGATTCAGCCCGATGGAGAGCTCCTTGCCGTGGCGCTTGTAAATAAGGTTGTCATCCAGGCTGTAGAGGGCCGCCGGCCCGCCGGGGGCGTCCACCAGAATGTAGGCACCCTTGCCAAAGGGGCCGACGGTCACTTCCGGCAGCTTCTCCGTCACCTGATAGATCCTGCCGTCGCTGTCGCGCAGCTCGGTGAACGGGGTGTAGGTGAAGCGGATGGGCAGGTCTTTGTCGGTGAGCGGCAGGTCTTTGCGCGCGCGCAGGTCGAAGGTGTACCATCCCGCGCGCATGCCGCCCGGCAGCGGCACGAAGGCGGTGTGCATGCCGGTGCCGCCGAGGAACGGGTTCGGCTGAATGGGACTCCACCAGCTCCAGGCGTTGCCCCAGCGTCCCGGGTCGGTGAGGATACTGTCCACCGTCCCGCCGCCCACCAGCACGTCCGGACCGGAGACGCCCCACACCGGTTTTGAGTTGATATGACTGGTGCTCGGATACCCCGGCGTGGCAATCTGCGGGAAGATGGGGAAGCGCGGCGTCGCGTTGCCCTGCGGCGCGCCGTCAATGGGCATGGTGGGAAAATCTTCCGTCAGCGTGGTGGCGGGGGTGATCTCCGTCTGCCAGCCGCCTTTGTTGTGCGTCACCGCGTTGCCGCCCGGCTTGAACTGCAGCCACTTGCCGGATTTTGACAGCGCCATGCCATAGCTCAGGAAGTTGCAGCGGTCGCCGCAGATGAATTCGTTCCACAGCGTGTTCGAGTTGCGGATATACGAGCCGATGGCCTTCTTCCCGTTCATGTCGGTGATGACGGGATACATCGCCCGCTGCTGCGAATTTTCAAAGTCGAAGGTCTTATCAAAATCCTTCGCGCCGTTGGGCAGGAAGCGCGCGTAGACCTTCCCCGCCGACATGAGCACGACTTCTTTCAGCCCCGCCTCGCTGGAGACATGCAGCCGCGCGCGATAGCGCCACTGGTCGGGACGGTACCACTCGCTGAAGGGGATGACGATCTCCCAGCGCCCGCGCCAGCAGTTGATGGTCGGCCCCTGGGTGATGTATTGGAAAGGCCGCAGCCATGCCGTCTGCTGGCTGATCTGCTTGCGCACCGCCGCCACGCCCTGGCCGTAGTCCTCGGTGTAGGTGCCGTCACCGAACTCGCCCGGTGAGACGTTCACCATGCGCCAGTCCTCTTTCAGCGCGCGGGCGATTTGCGACGGATCGTCCATCAGCGAGACGGCGGTGGGGTGATAGCAGAAATCCGTCGCCTGCAGATAGCTGAAGGCGTCAATGGCATTGTCCAGCGGCTTCCCGTTCTCGGTGGAGTAGATGACGAAGGCATTGTTCATCTTATACTCCCACGGCGGGATGACGTTGTCCGCATGGCGGAAGTAGGCGAACTGTCCCTTGTACCCGAGCTGCTCGAAGAAGTAATCGAAGATATACTTCGTCGGCATCTGCTTCGCGTCCCAGGTTTTGTCGCTGTCGAAGTATTTTTTATCCGCGGTGAGGATGGTCGCCAGCGGGTACTGCGCGTTGTCGCCGTAGCAGAGCATGCTCACCTTCCAGTGGCTGTCCTTGCCCCACAGGCCGGGACAGGCGTAGAAGGCGTCGTCGGAGTATTTCAGGCAGTCGGCCTTCAGCTTGTTGAAATTCTCCTCGGTGGTGAATTCCAGCGGCTCCAGGAAGACGAGGAAGGTGAGGCCGGCGGCTTTGGCCGCCTTCACCCATTCCTCCACCGTCGCCTTGCCGCCGGAGTAACTGGAGCGCGCGCCGATGAGGCCGGGCATCTGCGTCTGGTCGTCAATGGGCGGCGCTTTTGTCCAGTCGCGCGGTTTCAGCATCTCATCCGCCCATCCGGCAAAGCGCGCGGACATCGGCGGGGGTTGCAATACGGCGGCGGGGGTGGGCGCGCCGCCCTTTCCCTGCGCCAGCGTGGGCGCGGCCATCGCGCGGAAGAGGTTCGCGTAAAGCCTGATCCAGTTGCTCGGTTTGTCTTCGCGCCCGCGGCTGAGCATGTCCAGCACCGGCGGGCAGTTGTTCGGCGCGGCGAAAATCCACTCGGCGGTGATGCCGATGGCGGCCAGGTAGCCCTTCCCCACCGGGCGGATGGCCAGCAGCGTCGGCTCGGGCGCCGGCTCGGTGTTAACGTAGGGAGGATGTCCTTCACCCGCTCTT
>JAKIYB010000448.1:0-450 GCA_022708765.1 Armatimonadota bacterium
CACCGTTTCGAAGGTCCACAGGCCGTCGTACTTCTCCCAGTCGCCGCCGACGGCGCGGAAGGTGCAAGTGTGGGCGTCGTCGTCCCAGACATCCTCTTCGCGCCACTTGATTTTGCGGTTCAGCTTCTCGACGACGCCGACCCATTCGGAGATGAAGCCCTTCTCCGTGCGCTCGACGATCACCACCGACTCGACATCGGGGAAGAATTCCGGGAAGCGCTCGATGTCCTTGGCGACCGCATACACGGTCTCCAGCGGCGCGGGGATGACGATTTCAGCCTCGATTTGCGGCATGTTGGCTCCTACGAAACAGGTTACCTCTAAGTTGGACGAGGAAGAGATGAATCCCTTTTCCGGAGGGTGTCAGCGGGAAATAGACCGCGGGCGCGGTCTCATACCGCGCCCGCGGTTTGCCGGAGAGGACACACCGGCTCGGGTAATGCGGCGGGG
>JAKIYB010000448.1:462-3963 GCA_022708765.1 Armatimonadota bacterium
CCGCCGCACAAACACTGCGTCTTCATCCTACCAGAGCCATCCGCTTTCGCACTATCACCCAAAAGGGTGATTTTTATCAGCTTTCGAGCGGCAGCGCGAGTACAGGCGCGGGTGCATCCTGCTCGCGGAACGCGTGGAGCCAGGCGCGGAAGCCGAGGATGCAGGTGACGAAGAAGAAGCCGAAGAGGGCGGCGTAGAGCCAGAGCCCCTGCCCGGCGCACATGATGCCGCTGAAGACCACCAGCACCAGGCCGACCAGCCAGTGTTCCAGCCGTTTGCGGTTGAGCAGGTACTGCGCGCTGAGCGCCAGCACCGTGGTGAGGGCGTCGAGGAACGGCGCGGCGGAGCCGGTGTGGCGCAGGAAGAGGGTGAGCAGCCAGATGGCCGGCAGGCCGAGGGCTGGCAGCAGCAGCCACTCCCAGGCGCGCGTGCGGGTGATGCGCAGCGGCTCCTCGCCCCCCTGGCGCGCCCAGTGCACCCAGCCCACCACGCCGAAAGCGGCGTAAAACAGTTGCAGTCCCATGTTGCCGTAGAGCTTCGCGAGGAAGTAGAGGACGGCAGAGGCGAGGATGTTGATGATGCCGGCGGGGAAGTTCAGGATGGACTGCTCGATCATCAGCAGCGTGCAGGCGATGCCGCTGACGACGCCGACGATTTCCAGCGGATGGACCGCCAGACGGCCCGTTGCCCACCCGGCGGTGAGCAGCAGCGCGGCCAGCGCCAGCGCCACCCATTTCCCGTGGAATCGGCGTGCTTTCGTCATGGCAGGTCCGGGAAGCGCGGGGCGAAGAGAGTGGCGGAGAGCTCGGTGCGGTTCACGCAGCGGGCTTTCGCCATCAGGTGTTTCAGGTGGGTTTTTACGGTGTTGACGCTGATATTCAGTCGAGCGGCGATTTCCAGATTCGTCCACCCCAGCGCCACCAGCCGCGCGATCTCCTGCTCGCGGTCGGTGCATTGCCGCAGCAGCGATTCAGCGCCGGCGCGCATGGTTAACTCGGGGCGCGACGGCGGCGCTTCCCTTGCCAGGCAGTTCGCGAACGCCTGGCAGATGTGCCGCTGCAGCTCGCGCAGCAGCAGCATCTCGTGATCGCTGAAGTCCGGTCCGCGGCCGCGATGGAACGACAGGTCGCCGATGAGCGTGCCGTTGACGATGATCTGCAATCCCGCCAGGTGGTACAGGTCGTTGGGGAGCAGGAACTCGGCGCGGTGGGGATTGCGCGCCCATTTCGCGTAATCCATGTAGTCGGAACTGCGGTCGTAAGCGGGCAGCGGCGTCACCGCGAAGACGGCCTCTTTGTAGGCGTCGAATGGCTCGTAATATTCCCGGTATTGCTGGAACAATGTCTGGCCCAGCTCATAACTGACGACGCCGGTGAAGTGCCACTGGTCGGTATCTACCGGAAAGAAGGTGGTGCTTTCCACCGCGACCAGCGTAGGAATGCGCGTGAGAATCTCATGGACAAGCTGGTCTACCCGATCAGCGGTGTAGAAGGCGATCAGAGCGTCGTTAAAGCGCGTAAACTGGTCGTGCGACAGAGATTCCATAACAATACCACACTGATTATCGCCGCTGGTTCATGGACTGTCAACCATACGCCGCCTTGCCAACGCGGGCAGGGGATTCCCTGCCTGCAGGAAATAATCATACTGATTTGAAAACCAATACAGGAGGCAAATCATGTCGGACACCATGCCGCAAGCGGGGCAACCCGCGCCGGATTTCACCGCCGCCACCGAGACCGGCGAACCGATTACGCTCTCGGACTACCGGGGGCAGTGGATCATCTTATATTTCTATCCAAAGGATAACACTCCTGGATGCACCAAGGAAGCCTGCAGCCTGCGCGACAGCCACGCGGCGCTGGCCGGCGCCAACGCGGTAGTGCTGGGGGTGAGCACCGATTCCGCCGCCTCGCACCAGAAATTCATCACCAAATTCGGCCTGCCCTTCACCCTCATCGCCGATACGGACAAAGCGGTCTCCACCCTCTACGGCGTCTACGGCGAGAAATCGCTGTACGGCAAGAGTTTCCTGGGCATCAAGCGCACCACTTTCGTCATTGATCCCGAGGGGGTCATCCGCAAAGTCTTCACCAAAGTAAACGTGTCGCAACACGGCGAGGAAGTGCTTGCGGTGATTCAGGGATAGGACGGTGCGTGAAACAGCATTGCTGGAGGGCGAGATTCCTCCAGGGATGAAGAGGGCTATTTCGCGGCTGGGTAACGCTGCGGCCATTCCGTCAGAAAGGTGTCGAACGGTTCGCCAGCGATGTCCTGGTAGGCGGTGGGCAGCGGCACGCCGGCGGCCAGCGCGTCCAGCAGCGCCAGCAGTTTTTCCCGGTCGAGCGCGCGCGTCAGCACGTCGGCCATGGCGTGCGACTGGGCGTAGGCGGTCTCCTGACGACCGCGCGCGCGGCTCTGGAGGGCAGCGTCGAGATCGCGCGGCGCGAGCGGCGGGTCCGGGATCCGTCCGGTGGCAAAGCCTGCCGTGCCGCCGAAGTGGCAGGCCAGCGCCTCGTGCAGCCACAGCGGCACGCCCTGGCCGCCGGTGCGCAGGTTGATGGCGAGATGCGCCATTTCGTGGCGCAGCAGCGCCGCCAGCGTCTGGCGGGCGCCTTCCTGCTCCGGCCACTCCTCCGGCAGGCGCAGCACCAGCGTGTTGCCCAGGCAGTACGCGTGGGCGGCGGGCGCCGTTTCCTCGCCGCGATGGGCGCGCGCGTATGTCTCGTAGGCGCCTTTGGCGAGGAAGGCGATCACCCGAAAATCGCGCATCTCCACCCCGAACACTTCGCTGATCTCCTCGCGCAGATCGTCAACATCGTTCACCAGCGCGCGCAGCATCCAGGCGGAGGCGTCGCAGCGCAGCTCGAAGTGGACGGTGCGCCGGGCGAGTTTCGGCTCGACGGCCACCGGGCGGTCGGCGCCGGTCAGCGCCTTCGTCCATTCGTCCACGGTCGCGCGCATCGCCGGCGAGGCGTCGCGCGCGGTGAGGCTGTGCAGCGCCGCCAGCGCGTCATTCGTGCGCCCGCCCATCACGCAGGCGGAGGCGTACTCGGTCACCAGCCCGGTATCGGTGGGGAAGCGTTTCAGAAAAATGGGCAGCACCAGCAGCGCGTCGTCCACGCGGCCGGCCATACGCAGCGCGCGGGCGTACCAGTAGCAGGCGTCGCGGTCGCGCGCGTCCCGGTTCACCGCCTCGCCCAGGCGGTCGGCCGCCAGCCCGTAAAAACGCTGCCCGTAATAGGCCCGGCCCAGCCAGTACTGACAGGACGCGTCAAAGGGTCGCGCCGCCGCCAGCGGGTAGAGCACCTGCACCGCGACGTCATACTCGCCGCGCGCCACCAGCTTCATGCCGTCCGCCAGCGACGCCGGCGCTTCCGCGCGCGACAGCGCGGCCAGCAGGCAGGCGAGGAACAGTATCAGCAGGCGTATCGTCCGCATCTCGCGCTTATTATACCCGGAAACGGACGGCATGCGCGACGACTACACGGAGGCCGGGGT
>JAKIYB010000449.1 GCA_022708765.1 Armatimonadota bacterium
CCACCGCCGTCGCGACCTCCGCCCACGCGCCGTCCAGCGCAGGCGTCACCGCGATGGGCGCGTCACAGGCGAGCAGCGCGTCCAGCGCCTTTGCCCGCTCCCCGCGCAGCAGCACGGCGAAGTCACGACGATTCAACGGCGTGCTCTCGGTGCAGCGCGCGGCGATTTTTCCATCGCGCACCACCACCGTCAGCCCCTCCGGATTGCGCGGCGTCGCGCCGAAATTCATGCCGCTCACCACCGCCTCGTCCGGCGGGGTCGCCGCGATGCTGGCTTCCAGGAAATCCGGCATCTCGCGCACGGCGCCGTCGGGCAGCGTCACCCGCCAACGTCCCGCCGGATTGCCGAAGGTCGGCGCGCCCGACGGGCGGAAGGCGGCGGCGGTGCGCCCCCACAGCGGCAGCGACAGCACCTGACCGTCCACTTTCAGCAGGCCCACCGGGCGCGTGCCGTCCAGAAAGTAGCCGCCGTTGATGCCGGCGGCGGCGCCCGTGCGCGCCACCATATCACTCACCCGCTCGCGGTCGCCCGCCGCCGCCGTCGCGCCGATGCGCACGTGCGGATCGGCGGCGTCTACCTCCAGCAGGTGCGTCAGCAGGTAGCGGTCATCCGTCTGCCGTTCCAGGTGAGTGTAGCGGATGGCGGGGGAGAGGTCGCGCGACTCTTCCAGCGAGAAGCGCTTCAACACGTCCACCACTACGCGGAACGGCTTCTCCCCGTCCGCGGGGACGGGGAAGACCTTCATCTTGCGTGGCTTCAGCAGCGAGACGGTGAGCACCATCTTGCCATCGGCGTCCGGTGTCACCGCGATGCCGTTCACCACCGGATCGTTCACGGGAATAATCGGCACCGCCTGCGCCAACGGCAGATCAACGCTCACCACCGCCGCCCGCGGCGTGGAGCGGTCGGTGAATGTCGTTTCAGCCGGCAGGTCCAGTACCACGCGCACCGCGTCCGCCGAGGTGGAGAACCGCACGCCGGGCGGCGGCGGCCCTGCTTCCCCGGCGGCGATGCTGATGAGACACCAGAGCAGGCTGATAATCAGGACGGTGACGCGAACCATGACCACGGCTTCCTCGCTCGAAAGGTAGTATACCCCAAACCGCCGGGAGGAACCAGAACCGCGGTGGATGACTCTGAAGCATCGGTGCTCAGTAATTCGGTGACTGCCTCCCCGATGCAATCAAGACTGGCTCCTCCTTCGAAAATAGCCACCACTGTGACCGCGGAGTTGTACTCCGCCCGCCCGCTAGTCGGCCCTCGATGGGCCGACCAACCGTTTCGCGGATAAGCGCCCCGCGTATTATTCATGCAATCGTTCGCGTATTCATTGAAGGGCGAGACTCCCAATGCCATTCAAACAAGCTTGCTCCGAGTGGTGAGCCAGCCTCGCCATGCCGTCATATTTCCTTATCAATCTCCCCTCCCCACGGAGGGGAGGGGGTTGGGGAAGCCTGCCCCGAAGTAATCGGGGAGGTCGCGCGTGGCGGTCCAGAATCCTTATTTGAATGGTATTGGGCGAGACTCCGTCGAGCCGCGCGCGTAGGAAACGGAAAAGTGAATCTCCACGCCGATGTCCGTGGCACCCGCGCAAAGGTAGGTCAAGATAAGAGACCGTCCCCTCCAGCACAGCACAATAGCGTCTGGCCCGTCTACCCCTCCCCCTCATCCGCCGCCCGCCGCGTTTCCCGTAGCAGATCGCTGCGATAGCGGAACAGGCGCACCTGGTCCACGTAGCTTTGCACCAGTGCCTCATCCTTGCCCAGGCGCAGCAGGGTATGGCGGGCCAGTTCCAGGCCGCACTCGAACTCCGCCTCCACCACCTCCTCGGCGCCGGCGGCGTAGCCGCGGTCCAGGTCGGTCGGGATGAGACCGCGCGCTACCAGCGGCATCTCGCCGTTCAACTGGCGCAGCCGCTGCAGCGTCAGCAGCATCGAGCGGGAATCCGGCAGGCAGATGACCGCCATCGCGGCATCATCCGCGCCGGACTGCCGCAGCAGCACCGGGCTGGAGGCGTCCCCGTAGAGCGCCAGCACGCCCTCCCGGCGCAGCCGTGCTACCTGATGCTGATCGTAGTCAATGATGACGACGGGAATCTGGAAATCGCGCAGCGCCTCGCCCACAATGCCGCCCACGCGCCCGTAGCCGCACAGCAGCACGTGCCCCGCCTGCGCGCGAGCCCGCGTCAGTTCGTCGTTCTCCCGCGCGGCGCGGGTGAGGCGGCGCAGCGCACGGAAGCGCACGGCGAACCGATACAGCGGGTTGCCGAGATGCATCAACGCCGGCGCCAGGATGACGCTGATGATGGCTGATGCGATGGTAATGGAATACTGCGCGTCGGTGAGGTAGCTGAAAGGCGCCCCTGCTGCCAGGATGGCGATGATGAAGGAATATTCGGAGATCGGCGTCAGCGCGAGACCGGACATGATGGCGGTGCGCAAATGATAGCGCGCCCATAACACGATACCGAACACCACCAGGCATTTGCCGATGACCAGCGCTACCACGATGAGCGTCACCGTCGGCCAGTACGCCAGCAGCACGGCGGGATGAAAAAACATGCCGAGTGACACGAAAAACAGCAGGCCGAAGACGTCGCGCAGCGGGATGACGATGGAGAGCGTTTCGTAGTGAAACTCCGACTCGCTGATCATCATGCCGGCCAGGAACGCGCCCAGCGCCAGCGACAGTCCGAGGAATTCCGCGCCGGCGGCCCCCACCAGGCAGAGCACCATCACCGAGATGAGGAACAACTCGCGGTTGCCGGTGACGGCGATGCGCCTGAGCAGGGGCGGCACCACCGCGCGCGCGGCAATCAGCACGATCGCCACGAAGGCGCCGGCCTTCGCCAGCAGCAGGCCCATTACCGGCAAGACAGCGGGGGTGAGCGTGCCGAGTGCCGGCAAGACGGCAACCATGGCGACGGTAGACAGGTCCTGGGTGATGCTGATGCCCAGCGCCACGCGCGCGTATTGCGTGTGCGCCTCCTCGCGCTCCGCCAGCACCTTCGCCAGCACGGTGGTGCTGGTCACCGACAGCACGAAGCCGAGAATCAGGCTGGCGGTGGCCGACCAACCGAGCCCCAGGCCGAGCAAGTACCCCAGCGCAATAACTAGCAGCACCTGGGCCAGCCCGCCGTACAGGCCGACGATGCGCACGCGCAGCAAATCGCCCAGCGAAATCTGCACCCCCTGCGCGAAGAGCAGGAAGACCACGCCCAGGCTGGCCAGCAGTTGCACGTGCGCGCCCTCGCCCACGGCGCCCAGCCCATTCGGGCCGATGAGGATGCCCGCGAGCAGGTAACCGACGACCAGCGGCAGCCGGACGCGGCGCGCCAGCACCCCGCCCAGCCACCCTGCAAGGATCGCGACGACAATATCCACCAGCAGCGAAAGGTCAACCTGCACGCTCCCATCGTACCAGCCATACTGCAGCTCACGATGCCGACACACCGGACATTGCGTTTATACAAGCTACGAGCATCATGAGAAGGTGTAAAAATGATACCGCCTGCCCCCCATACCGGCAGGCGTTCCTCATCCCCGCGCGAATAGTCTCTATTGATACGTTCCTACTCTGTTCTGTCCGTGCTCAGTAATTCGGTGACTGCCTCCTTTTTCAGGAGTGGAGCGAAGCGGAACGGACGAAAAAGGCTGATTGTCACCGAGTTACCCATGGTTTGTATGAAAACAGAGTATATAAAATACTGAACCAGGAGCATCCCATGGCCCAGATGACCGATATCGTCCTCGCCTTCTTCATGGAGTTGGACTGGCAGATTTCGCCGATTGAGGGACGGCCGATTTACCGGATGGAATTCGCCAGCGAAAAGGGAGAGTGGACCTGCCTCATCCATATACGCGAAGAGATGTCGCAGGTGCTCTTTTACTCCATTTACCCGCAAAATGCCCCGGGGGAGCGGCGGATGGCGATGGCGGAGCTGCTTACCCGCGCCAACTATG
>JAKIYB010000044.1:0-5187 GCA_022708765.1 Armatimonadota bacterium
TTTCTCTTTGGCCTGATGCTGTTCTATGCATTGATCAGCAGTCTCGCACGCAAGCGGTGGTATTTCACCGGCGGCATCCTGATTTCGCAAATGCTTGCCGGAGTGATATGTACCTTCGCAGTCCGCGCAATCATGTAATCAGCGCCACCTAGCCCACGTTTATAGCACCAGGTCGAAAAATGGTGGCAGTTACGCATTTTTCGCCGCTTCACCCCTTACCTGATCATCCACCCGCTGAAAAATGCGTGGCTGTTACCATTTTTCCGACGCAAGCGCCGCTATCTTTACTGCCGACGCGGCGCCATTCCATTCCGTTGCGTGGCGCACTACCAACGAGCGGTTACGATGTATGCAAACGCCCCTCCCGAGTTGGGAGGGGCGGTGGTGTTTCCGTTGTTCCGTCGCGGTTAGGGCATAATGGACTTCGCGGCGGCCTGGGCGAGGGTGTAGAGCGGGGCCGGGTAGATGCCGAGGGCGACGGTGACGAGGGTGATGGCGGCGAGGCCGGCGGCGGCGAGGGAGCCGACGCGGATGGGCTTCGCGCCCTCGACGGCGGGCAGGATATACATCTGCTTGATGACCAGCAGGTAGTAGTACATAGAGACCACGCTCATGGTGGTGCCGATGAGCACCAGCAGGTACTGCCCCTGATAGACGCCGGCGAGGAAGAGGTACCACTTGCCGACGAAGCCGGAGAGCAGCGGGATGCCGCCCAGCGACAGCAGCAGCAGGGCGAAGGCGGACAGCTCCTCGCCGCCGCTCTCGCGCCCGACGATGCCGACGACGGCGAAGGCGCCGATGTTCATCACCATGTAGGCCGCCAGGTAGAAGATGATGGAAGTGATGGGCAGCGATTCATTGAGCAGCGTGCCGCTGCCGGGGTCGGCCATCGCCACCAGGCCGATGAGAATGTAGCCGGCCTGGGCGACGCCGGAGTAGGCCAGCAGCCGTTTCACGTTATTCTGATGGATGGCGACCAGATTCCCGATGAGGATGCTAAGCGCCGCTATCCCGATGAAGAGCAGCAGCCACTTTTCGCTGAACGCCTGGAAGCCGTGGAACGACAGCACGCGCACGAGCACGGCGAAGCCGGCGGCTTTGCTGGCGGTGGAGAGGAAGGCGACCATCGAGGTAGGCGCGCCCTGATAGACATCCGGCGCCCAGAGGTGGAAAGGCGCTCCCGCCACCTTGAAGAGGAAGCTGACCAGCACCATGAGCAGCGCGACAAGGGTGAGCGGCGACAGCGCGGCCGCTTGCGCGAGCACGGACAGATGCGTGGAACCATACTGCACGAAGAAAAGGCTGACGCCGTAGATGAAGATCGCCGAAGCCAGCGAACCGAGCAGCAGGTACTTGGTGCCCGCTTCCGCCGAGCGCGCGTCCTGTTTCTGCCAGGCCGCGAGCGCGTAGAAGCAGAGCGAGGCAACCTCCAGTCCCAGGAAGATGACTACCAGGTCCAGGCTGCTCACCATCACCATCAAGCCGACGGAGGCGAACATGAGTAGCGCGGCGAATTCGCCGCGATAGCGCTCCACCTGGAAGCGCGTGGAGAGCAGCAGCACCAGCGCCAGCGCCAGCGCAAAGATGGCTTTGAAGATGAGCGCGAAATTATCCGCTTTGAAGAGCCACCAGGCGCTGAAGCCCGGACTGGAGAGGCCGGCGTCGTAGGGCGCGTGCCCCATGACCACTTTTCCATCGTCGCGGTCTTCGGTGGATTGCTCCGCCGCGTTCTTCACAATGCTGTCGTGGCGGACGGACTTATACGCGGTGGTCACCGCGCGGGCATCGCGCTCAGAGATGCGCTTGTCGTAGATGAGGGGCTCTCGCCCCACCGCCGGCGCCATGTTCTGCACGGCGTATTTCACATACGTCTGTTTAACATACTGCTCTTCGGCGGGTCGCCAGTCCCACTGCGACAGGGCGACGCACGCCGCCGCCAGGCTGATAAACACGCCGCATATCACCAGTGCGCGGCGGGTGTTGCGCTTGCCGAGGAACATGTCAATTCCCAGCAGCAGCAGCGCGCCAACCGTGAGGATGATCTCCGGCAGGAACATATTCGCGATGTCGAGATATTCAACGTTCACAGCGAACCTCTTTAGTTGTGTAACCGCAGATTACGCGGATTTTCGCAGATGAAAAAGACGGAATGATCTTTGTCATCGGCGATACCGATTCGGTTTTCGTATAGCCGGAATTACCTGGTCACCCGAAGCTTCCACGGATGCCCGTGAGTCGTCCGACAGCACTATGCGTTTGAATTCCAGACTTTGCGCGGCGAAGTTTATCAGCAGCGCGCGCTGCAGTCCGGTGGCTTTCAGGTAGTTGATGACTTGCGCCATCTCAATCTCCGTCAACCGTTCAATGGCCTTGAGTTCCACGAGCACTTCGTCATAACAGACGAAATCCGCGCGATATCCGCAGGCCAATGTTTCTCACTTATATGTCACCGGCAGTTCCACTTCCCGTTTGAATGGGATCAACTGCTCGTCCAACTCCACCGCCAACGCTTCCTGATAGACGGCTTCCAGAAATCCGGGGCCCAGCACCCGGTGTACCTCCATGGCTGCGCCGATAATCGCATACGTCTGCGGATCGCGTTCTTTCCGGTCACGCGCTTCCGTTTCCGACATCTCCTGATCCTCCTGTTTTCTGATTCATCTGCGAAAATCCGCGTAATCTGCGGTTCCCTCCGTTTATTTACTGATAATCGTCAACAGCGGCATCACCGCTGAGGAGATGAGTTCGATGATGGGTTTAGGCCAGATGCCGACGGCGATAATGACGGCGGCGTTCATTGCCAGCGCGACCCATTCCGTTGTTTTCGCATCTTCCATGTGGGCGTATTTCGGGTGCATGACGCCGAAGAAGACACGCTTGAGCAGGCGCAGCACGTAGATGGAGGTGATGACGATGCCGAAGCAGGCGAAGGCGGCCACCATCCACATGCCCGCGTGCTGCATATTCGCCTGGAAGGTGCCCATGAAGACCAGGAATTCCGCGACGAAGCCGCCGGTGCCGGGCAGGCCCACCGAGGACAGGCCGCCGATCATGAAGGCGACGGCGAGACCGGGCGCCACGCGGGCGAGGCCGCCCATGGCGTCAATGTCGCGGGTGTGCGCCTTGCTATAGACGAGGCCGACCAGCGCGAAGAAGAGGGCGGTCATCACGCCGTGGGCGAACATCTGGAAGACGGCGCCGTTGATGGAGGTGAGGGTGCCCGCAGCCAGTCCCATCATCACCATGCCCAGGTGACTCACCGAGGAGTAGGCGACGACGTATTTCAGGTCTTTCTGGCCCATGGCGCTGAAGGCGCCGTAGACGATATTCCACGCGGCGACGATGACGATGAGCCAGCGCCAGTCCGCCAGGCCTTCCGGCAGCAGCGGCAGCGCGACGCGCAGCAGGCCGAAGCCACCGAGTTTCATCAGCACGCCGGCGTGCAACATGGAGGTGGCGGTGGGCGCGGAGGCGTGGCCGTCGGGCGACCACGTGTGGATGGGGAAGATACCCGCCAGCACGCCGAAGCCGACGTAGAAGGCGAGGAAGACCCAGCGCTGGAACTGCGCGTCCGCGAAGGCATCCTTCGCCACGACCGCCAATTGCAACAGGTTGAAGGTGCCGCCGCCGTCCGTCGCTTTATCCGCGGCGACGAAGAGGGCGAGGAAGCCGACGATGATGAGGGCAGAGCCCATCAGCAGCATCAGCGTCAACTTCATCGCGGAGTATTCCTTCTGCCCCGTGCCCCAGATGCCGATGAGCAGGTACATCGGCAACACGGCGATTTCGTAGAAGAGGAAGAAGAAGAACAGGTCCACGGTGACGAAGACGCCGAAGACGCCCGCCACCAGCAGCAGCAGCAGCGCGTAGTATTCTTTCGCGCGTTCCTGCAGCGTCCAGGAGGCGAAGACCCCGGTGAAGATGGTGAGGGCGGTGAGCAGGCACATCGCCACTCCCGCGCCGTCGGTGGCGAGGTGGAAGGTGATCTTGCCGCCCATGAAGGACATCACCTGCGGCGCGAAGGCGTAGTGCCAGATATCCTGGAAGCTCTGCGGCACCTGCCCGGCTTTGATGAGCGACAGGTAATCCCACGCGAGCAGTACGCTGAGGATCAGCGTGAAGCCGGTGGAGATGGCCGCCACCAGGCGGTAGGTGAGGTGCCAGGCGCGCGGGATGAGCATGATCACCAGCGCCGCGCAGAACGGCACCAGCACCAGCCAGGCCAGCGCGGCGTATTGCGTTAACAGGTCATGCAGTGACATCAGCGAATCACCCCTATCTGGACGGTCTTCACGAGCATGGGCAGGAGACCGGTCAGGGACATCCCCAGGATTATCAGCGTGGCGAGCAGGAAGATCACCAGCGCGGCGTATTGCAGTTGGCCGGGCAGCGGACCAGCGGACACCCGGCGCATCACCACGCCCAGGCGGCCGGTGAGCCAGGCGGTGCCGTCCACGAAGAGGCCGTCCACCACGCCTTTATCGAATTTGCGCACCCGCTGGCCCAGCACCAGCACCACATGATGCGCGAGCCAGGTGAAGAAGGCGTCCACCCACCACAGATTCACCATGCCGGCGTAGGCCCAGCCGAGTTTTTTCAGTGGCTCTTCCGCCGGGGCGCCGCGATAGAGCAGATAACCCCAGAGGATGCCGACCACGGCAAGCAGCGAGGCGGCGCCCGTCAGCGCCCAGATCATCCAGGACGCCAGTTCGGCGTGATGGGCAGGCGCGATCAGCGCGGTGAGTTTCGGCACCAGCAGGTAGCCGGCTACCAGCGTGAGCGCGGCCAGCACTATCAGCGAAAGCTGCATTGAGCGCGGCGCTTCATGGGCGTGTTTCGCGCCGTCGCTGCGCGGTTGCCCCAGGAAGACCAGCGTCCACATGCGCGTAGTGTAGAAGGCAGTCATCAGCACGGCGGACAGCGCCATGATGAGGATGAGCCAACCGAGGCCAGTGCTGATCGTCTCCGGGCCCATGCCCATCGCCGCCGCCAGCGCGGACTCCAGCAGCTTGTCCTTGGAGAAGAAGCCGGCCAGCGGTGGGATGCCGATGATGGCCAGGTAGCCGATCGCGAAGGTGATGAACGTCCACGGCATCACCTTGCGCAACGCACCGAAGTGCCGCATGTCGGTGTCGTCGTTCATGGCATGCATCACCGAGCCGGCACCCAAGAACATGTTGGCCTTGA
>JAKIYB010000044.1:5197-15107 GCA_022708765.1 Armatimonadota bacterium
CCCGCCGATGAGACAGGTAAGAGCCGTCACCTTCATCTTCTTAAAAAGGCCGCCCATCTCCCAGATATTCTGCGTGTGCGCGGCGTGGATGACCGAGCCGGCGGTCAGGAAGAGCAACGCCTTGAAGAAGGCGTGAGTGGTGAGGTGGAAGAACGCCGCCGCCGGCGCCGCCAGTCCCAGGCCCATCATCATGTACCCGAGCTGACTGACGGTGGAATAGGCCATCACCTTCTTCATGTCCGTCTGCGCCAGTCCGATGGAGGCGGCGAAGAGGGCGGTGAAGGCGCCGATGGTGGCGACCACGATGAGCGCGATGGGCGCGGCCTCAAAGAGGAAGAACATGCGCGCCACCAGGTAGATACCGGCGGCTACCATCGTCGCCGCGTGAATCAACGCTGACACCGAGGTGGGGCCTTCCATCGCGTCGGGCAGCCAGATATGCAACGGGAACTGCGCGGACTTGCCGCACGCTCCGATGAAGAGCAGGATGGCGACGACGGTGAGCGAGACGGGCAACGCGGCGGGCGCGGCCATGGCCGGGCCGATGACCGTGGCCAGATGGCTGAAAGTGAGGTCGCCATAGCCCATCCAGAGGAAGATCACCGCAAAGAGCAGGCCGAGGTCGCCGAAGCGGGTGACCACGAAGGCTTTGATAGCCGCTTTCGCCGCCTCCGGCTTCGGATACCAGAAGCCGATGAGCAGATAGGAACAGACGCCCACCAGCTCCCAGAAGACGAAGAGCATCAGCAACGACGAGGAGATCACCAGTCCGAGCATGGAGGTGGTGAAGAGCGCCATATACAGGTAGAAGCGCGGGTGCTCTTCGCGTTTGATGTAGCCCAGCGAGTAAATCTGCACCAGCAGGCTGACCAGCAGCACCACCACCAGCATCACCGCGCTGAGCGGGTCAATGAGGGTGCCGATTTTCAGCGTGCGCACCAGCGAGTCGCTCATCGTCGCCGGCAGCGGCAGCCACTCGACAATCTGCTCGGTGGGGACGAAGCGCAGGGCGGCGCCAGACGCGGTCTCGGCGTGCGCGGCTTCACCATGCTCCCCGTGCTCGCCGGCTGCCGGGGCCAGTTGGAACCACTCCGGCGCGTGCGCCAGCCCACCGGCGAGCGCGCCCAGCGCGAGCGCCAGCGCGGCGGCGAGACAGACGATGAGCGCCCATGGCGCCAGGCGTTTGGCGAGCTCCTGCCCCTTGCCGGCGATGATGATGACGAACCCGATCAAGAGGAACGCCGCCACCGGCAGGGCCACGATGAGCCAGCTATGTTGTTGCGCGAATTCCATGAAGGATGCCATAGTTGCGTACCTAACCCCTCAAACCTAACCCCGCATCAGCCGAATCTGCTCCAGATCCACCGTGCCGAACTTGCGATACAGGTTCAGGATAATCGCCAAGCCCACGGCAGCTTCAGCGGCGGCGACGGTGATGACCAGCAATACCGCGACATGCGCGTCAAGGCGCTCCGGCCAGAAGTAGCGCCAACCGGCGACGAAATTCAGATTGGCGGCGTTGAGCATGAGTTCCACGCCCATGAGCGCGGCCACGGCGTTTCGCCGGGTAATGAGCGCGGCCGCGCCCGTCACGAAGAGGATGCCGCTGATGGTCAGTAATCCGGTTATTGAGAACATGGCTTAAACCCCCACCTTCTCGCGCTCGGTCGCGTCCGCCGCCGTCGCCGCGCCCGCCATGGCGTCGTCTTCCGCCGCCGGCCGTTCCTTGCGCGCCAGCACGATGGCGCCGATCATGCCGGCGAGCAGCAGCACGGAGGCGATTTCAAAGGGCAGCAGATAGTGCTGCAACAGCGTGACGCCCAACGCGGGCACGCCGGTCACTTCCAGGCCGGGCGAGAGGGCGATGTTGTCAATGGTCGCGAAGGTGGCCGGCCAAATCGTCTTGCCCGCCGCGCCGATCAACGCCGCGAGCAGCATGACCGCGGCGAGAAAGACCGGCACGCCGAAACGATTCGATTGCGCCTCGTCGCTGTCCATGGCGTTGCGGGTAAGCGTCACCGCGAAGATGATGAGCACGAGAATGGCGCCGATGTAGATGAGCACCTGGATGGCGGCGAGGAACTGCGCCCCCAGGAGCAGGTAAAAGCCGGCGATGCCCGCGAAGACCGGGAAGAGCCAGAACGCGGCGTGGATGACGCTGCGCGTGGTGATAACCCGGATCGCGCCCAGCAGCGTAACCGCCGCCAGCAGCAGAAGGATGATATTGTAGGCCGAGAGTTCGATCATAATTTCCTGCCCGTGTGTCGTTCGTCAGGCTGTCTGCCCCGCCGCGCCGTCCTCTGTCTTCTTCGTCTTCGGCTGGAACGGTTTCTTGCCCGGACGCAGGTCGCCGCCCACGGTGGAGGGCAGCACGCCCGGCATGTCCGTGCCCGCCGGCTGTTCCAGTGTCTCCATTGTCAGGTGCAGCGCCTCGCGTGAAGTGAACTGCAGCGGCTGTGTCTCCTGCATCATGCCCAGCGCCTCAAAGGGGCAGGCTTCCACGCACAGCCCGCAGAAGAGGCACTTCTCCAGGTCAAGCTGGTAGGAGGTGACCTTGCGGCTTTCGCCTTTCACGGTGATGCAGCGGCCCGGGCAGGCCTGCGCGCAGATGCCGCAGCCGGTGCAGCGCAGTTCGCTCGTCTCCGGCTCGCGAATAAGCTCGAAGCGACCGCGATAGCGCGGGGCGACAGGCCGCGTTTCCTTCTTCCCCCAGCGGGGCGCGTAGCCATACTGAATGGTGACCGGCTTGCGGAAGTTGTTTTTCAACGTCACGCTCATGCCGACCAGGATGGCCTTGATGCCCGATATTACGTTTTTGATCAATGTGACCATAATCTCATTCCAACCGGCGCCTCACGACGCCAGAATCTCCAACCCATAGAATGCCAGCGCCGGCCGCTGCAGCGCATCGCGCAGCGTGCTCGGTGGATTGCAGCCGGCTGACAGGTGGCAGACAGCGCCTGTCCCGGCCGCGCGGCCCAGCGTCAGCCGCACCGTGTTCGGTTCTTCCACCCAGGCTTTTGTTACCGGGACGGCGCCCTCGGCGTCCTCCACGGTGAACTCCTCCGCGAACAGGGTGAGCAGCACCAGGTGGTCGCTCACGTGGTCGAAGGTGACCACCACCTCCACGCGCTCATTGTTCAAGAAGCGCGCGTCACGCGCATCCACCGGATGCCAGTTCAGCGCCTGTCCATACACCATGCCCAGCGCGACGCGGGCGAAACGCTCGCCCAGCACCACATTGCCCGTCGCGCTGGTATGGATGGCGTCGGACAGTCCCAGGTCCAGCGTGGGCACCGCCGCGACGCCGGGGATAACCCGCGCCGCCTGGCGCTGCACCTCGCGGATGACGGAAAAGGCGCGCCCCTGCGCGATATCCGAACTGTCAAAGTACCGGTTCAACTGCGCGGTCAGCACCGGCTGATCATCACCGTACCGCGCACGAAACCCCTCTACGAAGCGCGTGAAACGCGCCAGGTAGGTCGCGGAGAGCTCGGTGTTCGAGTCCGATTCACCCTGATACCACACCATGCCCGCCACCCGACCGCCGGCGGCCTCAATCAGGCTGAGCATATTGTCATACAGATACGCGCCGTCCGGATTACCGGGATCCCACGCCGACAGCGGGGAGCCGCCCAGCGCGGCGGGGATGAGCCCCACCGGCACGCCGGCGCCCTCCAGAATCCCCTTGCCGAACGCGAGCCAGGGCGAGACATCCACCCAGCCGCCGTCGCGGTTCGCCGGATGCTTCGTGTTCGTCGGGTCGAATATCGGATGTGTGGCCAGCCGCCATTCCTCATCGCCCCCGAAGACGGACACGCCCAGCATCGGCGGGTCCACTACCGCGCCGTGGCCGTAGCCGACGGCGTTGCTCTGCCCGGCGATGACCCATAGGTCGCCCACCGCCAGATGCCAGATTTTATCGCCGGTGTTGCGCCACTCGGCACCGGGCGTCCGCACGCGCGTCTCCGCCTTATACAGCCCGCCGGTCGGCACGCGCAGCGTAATGTGCCAGCCGTTCGCCGGCAGCATCTCGGCGGGTTGCCAGTCGCAGCCGGGGGCGGCGGCGTTGTCATACTCGCGCGCCACGCGCACCTCGACCACGCTGCCATCCGCGCCGGCCCATTGCCCTTCCAGTGGCAGTAGCGCCGTGCCGTCCGCCTCGCGCTGCAGCACCTGCCAGGGCCGCGGCCCCCGCGTGATCTTCGCGCCTACCAGTACTGGCGTTTCGACCGTCATCGTGTTCTCTTACTCGCGCCCCACCGGTTCATCGCCGTGGAGGACGTCGCCGAAGTCGGCGTCGTCCGAGCGCAGTTCCTTGATTTTCCAGCGCAGGAAGCCCGTCTTTTCCAACACCACGTGGCCGCTTTTGTGCAGCGGCACCCAGCGGTTGGGCGCATCCGGGCGCTCCACGTAGACCCACACGTAAAACTCCGCTTCCAGCGTATTGCCGCGCACTACCGGGTCGCGGTAGCCGTCAAAGCGCAAACGCGCCCCGCGCGCGCGGGATTCGATGAGCGGTCGGGCCACCTCCAGCGCCATGCCGATGGGCAGCCGCGTCTCGCCCGCCTGCACCCGCGCGTCATCCGTGAACGCCACGCGCACTCCGTAGACATCGCCGCGCTGCGCGGCGGCCAGGGCGTCCGTCATCGGCGCCTGCCGCGCGTTCTGCTCCAGCGCCGGGTAGATCATCCAGAACCAGATGCCGCCCAGCGCGAGCACCACGAGCATGATATGCCATGCGCGCAGCTTCATGCGTCACCCCGTCACGGGCAGGCCATCGGCATGGATTCTCCACCGCCCGTCGTGGCGCCGTCCTCATTTCCGGTGATGCAGGGGATGCATGGCGGACCGACGCTGGGCAGCACGATGCTGTTCACGGCCGCGGGCTGCCCCGGTTTGTCGCTTGCGGGTTTCAACCACGCGCCAACCAGACTCACGAAGAGCAGGTTCGCCAGCGCCACCGGCAGCAGCGCCTTCCAGCCGAAATTCAGCACCTGGTCAATGCGCAGGCGCGGCAGCGTCCACTTCACCCACATGAGCACCCAGAGCACCACGAACGTCTTCACCATGAAGACCGCGAACCAGAAGGCTTTCATGAGGAAGGGAATTGCGGCGGGGACCAGCGCGCCGTTCACGAACCACTTGCCGGTATCCCAGTTGAAGACATCTCGCGCCCAGACAAGGTCCAGCCCCCACAGACTCCACCCGCCGAGGAAGAGGGTGACCGCCAGCGCGGCGATGAAGAAGGACGCGGAGAATTCCGCCAGGAAGAAGGTGGCGAAGCGCATCCCGGAATACTCGGTATTGAAACCGGATACCAGCTCGGATTCCGCCTCCGGCAGGTCGAAGGGTGTACGGCTCACTTCGGCGAGGCCGGCGGTGAGGAAGATAAGCAGCGCGGGCAGCGTGATCAGCGTGAGCACGGGATTGAGCCATTGGCCGCGCACGATGGCACCCGTCTCCAGCGTGCCGTGCAGCAACACGACGGCGAGAATGCCCAACCCTAGCGGGATCTCGTAACTGACGAGCTGCGCGGCGGAGCGCAGCGAACCGAGCAGCGACCACTTGTTGTTCGACGCCCACCCGGCGATGGCGATACCGAGCACCGGCACCGAACTCACCGCGCAGTAGTACAGGATGCCGATCTTCACATCCTGCGGAATCCACGTCGCGGAGAAGGGCAGGATCATGTAGGCCATGAACGCCGGCAGGAAGACGAGATAGGGCGCGATATAGAAGGGCCAGCGATCGGAGCCGGCGGGGCGCAGGTCTTCCTTCATCAGCAACTTGATGGCGTCCGCCAGGCTCTGCAGCAGGAAGCCGAGGACGCCGCCGGTGCGGAGCGGGCCGATGCGGTTCTGGATATCGGCGGAGACTTTGCGTTCCAGCCAGATAACGACCAGCACCACCACCAGCATGATGACTAGCGACATGAGCGCGACCATCAGCGAGCGCATGATTTCGTTGCCACCGAGGGTGACGCTATGCCACAGATTATTCAGCCAGGTATCCATTAGCGGTCAATCTCCCCCAGCACGATGTCTATACTGCCCAGCACGGCCACCACGTCGGCCAGCTTCACCCCGCGGCACATGTGGTCGAGCGCGCAGAGGTTGGCGAAACTCGGCGAACGGAAGCGCACGCGCACGGGGTTGGCGGTGCCGTCAGACACGGCGAACACGCCGAAAAGGCCGCGCGGGGCTTCCACGCGCGCATACGCCTCGCCGGCGGCCGGCTTGATGACGCGCGGCGCGCGCCCCTGCACTTCGCCGACCATGCCGTCCAGCTTGTCCAGGCACTGCCGCACGATTTTGATGGACTCGCGCATCTCGTCCAGGCGCACCTCGTAGCGGGCGAAGCAATCGCCAGCCTCGCGAGTGGCGACGGCGAACTCCACCTCGCCATAAGCGTCATACGGCTCGATCTTGCGGACGTCATAGGGCACGCCGGAGCCGCGCAGCGAGGGCCCGGAGAGGCCGTAATTGACGGCGTCCTCGCGGGAGATCACCCCGATGCCTTCGGTGCGCGCGCGGAAGATGGGGTTGCCGGTGAGCAGATTCTCGTATTCCACCAGCATCTTTTCCTGCACGTCCAGATAGTCGGAGGCGCGGCCAAGCCAGCCCTCTGGCGCATCGGCCATCACGCCGCTAAAACGCATGTAGTTGTATGTCAGCCGCGCGCCGCACAGTTGCTCGAAGAGGTCGAGGATCATCTCGCGTTCGCGGAAGGTATACAGGAAGACGGTGGTCGCCGCCAGGTCAAGCGCGAAAGAACCGAGCCAGAGAAGGTGGCTCGCGAGACGCTGCAGTTCGGCCACCGCCGTGCGCAGCCAGCGCGCGCGCTCCGGCACTTCGAGTTCCAGTAACCGCTCCACCGCCAGCACGTATCCCAGGTTCATATACATGGACGAGAGATAATCCAGCCGGTCGGTATAGGGGATGACCATGGTGTAGGTGCGGCTCTCGGCGAGCTTTTCGGTGCCGCGATGCAGGTAGCCAATCACCGGCACCAGGCGCAGCACGGTCTCGCCGTCCATCTTCAGCATCAGGCGGAGCACGCCGTGGGTGGACGGGTGCTGCGGCCCCATGTTGACGATGGTCGTCCCATAATCCTCCGGGAGTTCCGGCAGGACGACTTCGGGCGCGTCAAACTCTGGTTGTCGAAAGTCACGTAACGGCATAGGTGTTCCTGTTTCTCACCGCGCGGCGCGCGCTATTCTCGCATCAGCAAATCCACGATCTCGCAGTCCGTCTGTTCGGGAATCTGCCAGCTCATATCGTCGTTGTCCACCACGAAATCCTTGCGCAACGGGTAGCCCTGAAATCCTTCCCAGGTGAGGATGCGGCGCAGGTCCGGGTGGCCATCGAAGACCACGCCGAACATATCGAACGCCTCGCGCTCCTGCCAGTCATAGCCTTTCCACAGGTCGCTGGCGGTGGGCAGGTGGGCGTCATCGCGCGGCACGCGTACGAAGACATGGGCTACCGCGCCGTCCGCGCTGCGCGCCAGCCGGTAACGTCTCGCCTTCGTCCACGCAGGTGAGATCCTCCGGGTAGTCGAAGAGCGGCCGCAGCGCCGCCAGCAGCGCCGGGGCTTTCGCCGGCTCGGTGGTGAGCGTCCACATGCCGTCGCGATTCTCCGCGGCGGCCAGCAGGTCGGCATGCGTGGTGATGAACTGTTCGTAAGTCATGGTTATATCGCTATCCCGTTATCGGCCAGCGTTCGGCGCAGCACGCGGGCCATCACAGCGTACCCGGCGTGGTGCGGATGCACGCCATCTTCCGCCAGGTCATGGATGAGCAGGCCGTCGGCATCCACCATCTCGGCGTGGTAATCCTTCCCCGCCGGCCATCGCGCGCAGCCGGGCGTTCATCACCGTAATCTGCGCGTTTTTCCGCGGGGCGAAGACGGCGGCATCTTCGTCACTCAGCCAATTCGGTCCCCACACCGGCAGGATAGAGCAGACCGCCATGGCGATGCCTGCCGCACGCGCGTCCCGCGTCATGGCCGTGATATTCTCGCAGACCACGTCAGAGAGCGCCTCATTCAGCGCCGCCGGTTCCCAGCCCAGGTCATTGGTGCCGATCTTCAGCACGATCGCCTTTGGCCTCAACTGCAGCGCGTCAGCGGCGAAACGCCGGCGCACATTGGTGCTGATGTCACCGCCGATACCCCGGTTTACGAGAATCGTTCCCGTGCCGCCGAAATACGCCTGCAGCTCCCAGATATGGGTGATGCTGTCGCCGATGAAGAGGACATCCGGCCGGACGCCGGTCAGCACCAGCGACTCATTGCAATAATCAAACTCGACGCGCCGGGAGTTGGCTGCCGCGCCTTCTTCAAACATGCCGGGCTTCAGTACCCGGTCGCGAGTAATCGTCACGCTCTTGCACTCACTTCCGTGGCTTACTTCGTCTTCGCCGGTTTCAACGGCGCCTTGCGCGTGTTGCGAATCGGATGTTCACGTTTATAGGTGCGCCCCAACTCCAGCAGGGCGTCAATGAGCTGTTCAGGCCGCGGCGGACAACCGGGGATGTAGATATCCACCGGCACGATCTGGTCCACGCCCTTCACCACGCTGTAGGTATCATAGAAATACGGCCCGCCGCCGGTGGCGCAGTTGCCCATGGCGATGACGTATTTGGGATCCGGCATCTGGTCGTAAAGGCGCTTGAGGACGGGCGCGATCTTCTTCGTCACCGTGCCGGAGACGATCATGATGTCCGACTGGCGCGGGGTGGCGCGGAAGATGATGCCCATACGGTCCAGGTCGTAGTGCGAGGCGCCGGTGGCCATCATTTCAATCGCGCAACAGGCAAGGCCGAAGGTGACCGGCCATTGCGAGGACTCGCGCGCCCAGTTGAGCAGGTCTTCCACGGCACCGAGCAGCACGCTGCCGCCCGGCACCTTCGCGCAGGCGTCCACCACCTGCGTGCCGGTGACGCCAACTTCCACGGGCAGTCCGGCGGTGTGATCGTCCATTACTCCCATTCCAGCGCTCCTTTCCGCCACGCGTAGACCAGCCCGAATACGAGGATCACCAGGAAGATGAGCACGTCAATGAGCAGGAACAGCGTGAAGCCGTCCAGCCGGCGGAAGATCGCCGCCCAGGGATAGAGAAACGCCACCTCGACGTCAAAAAGCACGAAGAGCAGCGCGTAGATATAATACCGCACATGCACCTGATACCAGGCGCGACCGACGGGCACGGTGCCGCACTCGTAGGTCGCTTCTTTGGTGGCGGAGGGATGGCGCGGGCGCAGCAAGTGCGAAGCTGCGAGCGCCACCATCCAGAAGAGCAGGCCGAGTCCGAAGAACACGGCGATGGAGATAGCCTGATTTGTCATGGTAATCTCAATACTTCGCGGGATGTGACGGTGTCTACCAGCGTCATACAGTACAAAATTACCGGGGTCATGTCAAGGAACCTCTATTCTTTACCGAAAAAATCAGGAGAAATAATTTCCGGCATGTTTCCCGGGGCGTCGCCCGCGAATGCAAGGGGCAATCCGCACACGAACGTCGGCGCGAAGCATCACGTGTGGCGAAAATGATACAAAATCTCACAAAATATGACGCGCGCCTGCTGACAGGGAGGGCGCTTGCCTGCTAGACTACAGACGGCATGCAGTACGGGCAATCACCAATTGGCGCAATTGTGGGCGGGCTGCTGAAGAATCGGCATCTCGTGGCCGACATGCGCCGGGTGATGATCCTGTCGCTGTGGGAACGCGTGGTCGGCGAGCTGGTGGCGAATAAAGCCTGGCCGGAAACGGTGGACGACGGCGTGGTGGTGGTGGGCGTGACCACCCATGCCTGGGCGCAGGAATTGACGCTGCTGAAGCCGCAGATCCTCGCCCGCTACCGGCAACTGCTGGGGCGCGCCGCGCTGAAAGACGTGCGCTTC
>JAKIYB010000450.1 GCA_022708765.1 Armatimonadota bacterium
GTGTTGAGATAGTTTCTTACACCTTCCCGAGAATGAGACAGGCGTTGTGCCCGCCAAAGCCGAAGGAATTCGACATGGCGGTGGTGTAAGCCGCCTCGCGCGGGGTGTTCGGCACGTAGTCCAGATCGCAGTCCGGATCCGGTTCCTCGTAGTTGATGGTCGCCGGGATGACCTTGTCACGCATGCCCAGCACGCAGAAGATCGCCTCCACCGCGCCGGCGGCGCCCAGCAGATGGCCGGTCATGGACTTCGTTGAACTGACCGGCACGCGGTACGCCGCAACACCGAAGACTTCCTTGATGGCGGCGGTTTCCACGCGATCATTGAGCGGTGTGGACGTACCGTGGGCGCTGATATAACCGACCTGATCGGGGGCCAATCTGGCTTGCGCCAGCGCTTTACGCATCACGCTCATCGCGCCGCGCCCTTCAATATCAGGCGAGGTCATGTGGTACGCGTCGCCGGTGGCGCCGTACCCCAGCACTTCGCCGTAGATCTTCGCGCCGCGCGCTTTAGCGTGTTCGTATTCCTCCACGACGAGAATGCCGGACCCCTCGCCCATGACGAAGCCGTCGCGCTGCCGGTCGAAGGGCCGGCTGGCGTGGTGCGGATCGTCATTGCGGAAGGAGAGCGCCTTCATCGAGCTGAAGCCCGCCATCGCTACCGGTACGATGGTGGCCTCCGCGCCGCCGGTGATGACGGCGTCAGCCGCCCCGCGGCGGACCATCTCCACCGCCTCGCCGATGGCATGGGCGCTGCTGGCGCAGGCGGTGACGATGGCCATGTTCGGCCCACGCGCGCCGGTTTCGATGGAGATGACACCGGCCGCCATATCGCTGATGAGCATGGGGATCAGGTAGGGGCTGACCCGCCCCGGTCCTTTCTCCAGCAGGATGGAGTGCTGCTTTTCGAAGGTCGCGATGCCGCCGATGCCGGAGCCGACCACCACGCCGACGCGCTCGGCGTTGGCGTCGGTGATTTCCAGCCCGCTGTCAGCCATGGCTTCCTTCGCCGCCGCCAACCCGATCTGTGCGTAGCGGTCGAGATGGCGCGCCACCTTGCGATCCATGAAGGCGGTCGGGTCGAACTCCTTCACTTCGCAGGCGAAGCGGGCGTCATATCCTTCGGCATCGAAATGCGTGATGGGACCAGCCCCGGACTCTCCGCGAAGAATGGCCTGCCAGGTCGCTTCGACGCTATGGCCCAGCGGGGAGAGCATCCCGATGCCGGTGATTACCACACGGGGTGCTGTCATGCGTGTCGCAGTTCCTTCCTGAGTTGGCGATAACTCGGACGATTACAGGCCTTTGCGGTCCTTGATGTATTTCACAACATCGGCGACGGACACGAGCGTGGAGGCGTCCTCGTCGGAAATGGACTCGAGGTCGAATTTATCCTCGAGGGCCATGATCAGCTCCACCAGCGCGAGCGAGTCGGCGCCGAGGTCGTGCTGGAACTTGGCTTCCATGGTCACCGCATCTTCGGTGACGTCCAACTGCTCAGCGACAACCTCTTTGATCGTGGCGACGATGGACGCTTCGGTCCAGGTTTTCTCATCGGACATGGGTGAGTACCTCCTCGTGACATTGACTGAAGTCGCGCGTATGATACAGGTTTTTTTCCATTATGGAAAGAGGGGGCGATAATCCGACACCGTGACAGCGCTGTTTCCCGTATGATAATGGATGTTTTGCGCCGCCGGCCGTGCCGTCGTTCCGCGCTTTTCTGGCAGGCGAGACGCCATCGAGCCACGCGCCCCCCTCCCCGTCCATCCTCAGAAGGGGAGAGGGCGCGACTACCGGCAGGAGTCCCCCGTCAGCCGGGGAATATAGGGATATCTCTAACAACGAGGACGGTACCATGCCCGGCTATCCGCTCATTGGCGCGCATCTTTCTACCACCAAAGGGCTTGCGGCGATGGTGCACACCGCCGTCGAAATCGGCGCCGCCTGCATCCAGATGTTCACCGCCAGCCCGCAGCAGTGGCGCGATAAGCTTTATGCCCCCGCCGACGTGGAGGCCTTCCGCGCGGCGCTGGCTGAGACGGGTATCGGGCCTGTCGCCTCGCACGAATCTTACCTCATTAATTTAGCGAGCAGCGACCCGGCGCTGCTGGAGAAATCGCGCGCCGCCTTCGTGCAGGAGATCGCCCGCTGCGGCGTCCTCGGCCTGCCGATAGTCATCGTCCACTGGGGCTCCTACAAAGGCAGCACGCTGGAGGAGGGCTTGGCGCGGCTGGCGGAGAGCCTGAACCTGCTCATCCCTCCCGCCGAGAACGCCGGCGTGCAAATCGTGCTGGAAACCACCGCGGGGCAGGGCAGCTACCTGGGCGGCGAGTTTTCGCAATTCCCCCGCCTCTTTGAGATGGTGACGCTTCAGGAGCGCCTGGGCGTCTGCCTGGATACCTGCCACGTCTACGCCGCCGGCTACGACCTGACCACCGATGAAGGCTACGCGCGAACCTGGGCGGAGTTCGACCACCTCATCGGCCTCGACCGCCTGCGCGCCATGCACCTCAACGACACCGAAAAACTCCTCGCCAGCCACGCCGACCGCCACTGCAACATCGGCAAAGGCCTGCTCGGCGCCGACACCTTCACACGCCTCCTCCACGACCCCCGCCTGCGCGATGTCCCGAAATACCTGGAAACCCCCGGCGGCGACGAGGGCTACGCGGCGGATCTGGCGCTGCTGCGGGAGTTGGCGGGGTAAAGGACGGATAGTCAGTGTGCTCCAGGAGGGAAAACCCTATGAACAACCGGTTATTATGCAGGTGCTTGCTGCCCACCAGTCTGATGATTGTGCCCGCGCTGGCATGGGGTTGGCAGTCGAATGGGGTTGCCTTTCCCTCAACGCCGTTCATGCCGCCGCGGGGTTTTGAATGGGTGCCGGTGCTGTTTGGTGTCCTCTTCGTTATCACCAACATGCTGTTGTTGCGATACTGGTGGAAGATCGCGTTGGGAAGCGCTTTCAGCATTGTGATTGGGATAGGTGTGGGCGCGATGGCACTTGGCCTGCTGCTCGTTCCTCAACTTTACTGCTGGTACACGCGCGACCTGCACTGGGGCGGCACAGTCTTCTGGGCGTGGTCCTGGTCTGCCATCGGCGTGGAATCGCTGACTATGAATGGCCTCAGCCTGACTTTTATATTGGCTTCCGCCATGTGCCTGGCCTATCACCATCCAGAGCGTCCAGAACCGGGGATTCCTCGCAAGCTTGCCTGGGGCATTATTGCCATCGCCGGCATCAGTCTCTATCTTTCCCTTCCGCTGCATGACAATGTGATTTCCGTCATTGTCATGCTGGTGCTGTTGCTGACAGCCGGCATCTACGCCGCCGCCGTCCACCTGGGGGCGCGTTCATTCGTACTATTGGGCGTCAATGGCCTGGTATACCTGGTCTGCTTTCTGCCTTATGTTTTTACCGGTGCTTATGCTCATGGCATGGCGCCCTGGCAAGAGTGCCAGCATCAGCTCTCCTGGGGCACGGGTTCCGCACTCATCGCCTATACGCGCGCGCACAATGGTCGTCTGCCGACAGGCCGAGCGATGCCCGAGGTATTAAAGGAACTGCATCCCTACTATATCGAAACGATGGTGGGTACGCCGGGCGGATATGGCGAATCCTACGATCCACTGTATTGTAAAGCTGGTTGCTGGCGCGATAGGCAGCCAAAGCCATATGCCTGGAACGCCGTCACTGCCGGAAAAACGATGGATGAACTGCGCGCGTTGCGTCAACCGATCAAAATCATCACCTGCCCATACCACGCCGGCTTCTACATTGACTCGTCGGACTTACTGGAAGCTTACGATGACCCCCAAGGAGTTCACATTTCACTGTAGGAGCATAGGATTGCACGATAGTTACCCCTCTCGTCCCGGCCACCGCACCCACGCCAGCACCGCCCCCAGCAGCATCAGCGTCACGGCGGCGGCGACGGTGGGGATGAGGCCGGCGG
>JAKIYB010000451.1:0-284 GCA_022708765.1 Armatimonadota bacterium
AGATGCGATCGCCAAAGACGGAGATACTGCCTTTCACGCAGTGGTGCGTGGGGTAGTACCATTGCACCGTGCCGCTGACGGCATCCAGGCAATATACATAGGAATCGCTGGAACCAAAATAGAGGCGCTCGCCTACCCTCGTCGGTTGCCCGGTCCAGCCCAAGCCGCGCCAGGGCGAACTGGCGGAGAGCTTTGCCGACCCGCGCTGCTCATACGCGCCTTCGTACTTCGTGCGCGTGCAAAAACGCCAGAGCAATTTGGGGCGCCGCGGCACGGCGCCGAAG
>JAKIYB010000451.1:404-3643 GCA_022708765.1 Armatimonadota bacterium
CCGACCGCCGCGACAATCGCAAACGAAAACCAGAGCGCGCCGTTGGGGAGCCAGCGTCGCATCATCGAACCTCCGTTATGAGACCTCGCAGGATATCACGCTGAGATGACAAGCGAATGACGGCATAATCACCACAAGGTTACACTTCCAGAATGACCGGTATCACCATCGGTCGGCGTTTCGTGCGCGCGTAAACGAACTTATTCAACGCCGAGCGCACCGTCGCTCGCGCGGATTCCCAGTCGGTGCTGCTGGAGATATCCAACTTGGCGATGGCTTCGCGCACCACCGTTTTCGCGTCCCCGATGAGTTCTTCCGCTTCTTCGGCGTAAACAAATCCGCGGGTGACGATGTCCGGGCCAGCAACGATCTCACCCGTCTGCGAGTCAATGCCGACGACCGCAGTAAGCATGCCGTCCTCTGACAGGTGCTTGCGATCGCGCAGCACTACCGCGCCGATGTCCCCCACCCCAAGGCCGTCAATCATCACGCGTCCGGCCTGTACCTGTCCCAGCACGACGGCACCATCTCGGGTGATTTCCAGCACATCGCCGGAGTGGAGCAGCGAGACGCGGTCGGTCGCGTAGCCCATCGTCTCCGCCGTCTTTCGGTAGCGCACCAGGTGGCGGTACTCACCGTGCATAGGAATAAGGTGGCGCGGTGCGGTCAGGGTTAGCATCATCTTCAATTCTTCTTCGTGACCATGCCCTGAGACATGCGTATGCTCTGACCCGTGGTACACCACCTCCGCGCCCTGCCGGAAGAGTTGATTGATGGTGCGGTAAACGAGGTCTTCGTTGCCGGGGATCGGCGAGGCGGAGATAACCACCAGGTCTCCGGGCCCAACCTTGATATACTTATGCTCGCCGGTGGACATCAGGCGCAGTGCAGAGAGCGGCTCTCCCTGGGTGCCGGTGGTCAGCACGGCCACCTCACGCGCGGACAGCTTCGCTGCTTCCTCCGGCTCGATGAGAATGTCGGGGGACGGCAGGTGCATGAAACCCAGTTCCCGGGCAATATCTACGTTGGCGCGCATGCTGCGGCCGATAACGCACACGCGCCGGTTATACCGTGCCGCGACGTTGATGACTTCCTGCATGCGGAAGATATTTGAGGCGAAACAGGCGACGATGATGCGGCCGCCGGCGTCCTCGAAGAGCTCATCGAAGGTCACTGCTACCGAACGTTCGGAGGTGACCCACCCCGGGCGTTCGATGTTCGTCACATCGCACATCAGCGCCATAATGCCACTGGCGGAGGCGAGAGCGAGCTTTTGTACTTCGGTGCGCTGGCCGAAGATCGGGCTCTGGTCAAATTTAAAGTCGCCGGTATGAACGGTTTTACCGGTCGGCGTGGTGATAATCAACCCCACCGCATCGGGAATGCTGTGCGTCACACGAAAGAATTCCACGGTGAATGGACCGAGTTCCAGCGGCTGATCAGGATCTATCAGGTTCAACTCGACGGGGGGAAGATACGTGTGTTCGGCCAACTTATTGCGCACCAGCCCCAGCGTCAGCTTCGTGCCCCACACCGGGACATTCAAATCGTTCAGAACCCAGGGAAGCGCGCCAATGTGATCTTCGTGCCCATGCGTGATAACGATCCCGAGCACGTCGTCGGCATGGTCAAGCAGGTATGTTACATCAGGGATGACCAGGTCAATTCCGAGCATCTCCTGTTCGGGGAAGAGCAAGCCGCAGTCAACAACGAGAATCTTCCCGCCGTATTCGTAGGCAAACATATTTTTCCCAATTTCCCCTATTCCGCCCAATGGTATAAAGCGGACAGCGTCGGGATTAGTCGGGAACGGATAGAATGGCTCCTCATCTGGTTCAACAAGGTTTGTATACTCCACGGATGTTACCTCAATCGTCTAGCTCCTGCGGCTATTATGATATTACGCACGCGCAAGGTAAGTTCCTGCCACGATGCAAGTTATGCCTCTGGTTCCTTGCTTACCTTGGCGGCGACTGGCGAATACGAGTATAATTCGTCAGGCGACATCTACATGAAGGACGACGAAATGGTGGAATACGAACCGGTCATTGGTTTTGAAATTCATGCCGAATTGGCTACGGCGTCAAAGGTGTTCTGCGGATGCGGCACCGAGCCGGGCGCTCCGCCGAATACGCATACCTGTCCGGTTTGTCTGGGATTGCCGGGCGCGCTGCCGGTATTGAATGCGAAGGCGCTGGAGTATGCGCTGAAAGTCGTGCTGGCCTGTCATTGCGACGTCCCCTCCCCTTCCATCTTCGAGCGGAAGAATTATTATTATCCCGATCTGCCGAAAAACTACCAGATTTCGCAGAAGCGCGCCCCGCTGGGCTTGAACGGCTGGTTCGAGTTTGAAGTGAATGGTGAGATGAAGCGCGTGCGCATCCTCGATATCCACCTGGAAGAAGACGCCGGCAAGCTGGTGCATCCGGAGGAGCGCAGCCAGGCGGGGATGAGCCTGGTTGATTATAATCGCGCGGGGGTGCCGCTGCTGGAAATCGTCTCCGGGCCGGATATCCACAGCGTCGAGGAAGCGGAAGCCTACATGACCGCCATGCGCCAGTTGCTCCTCTACCTGGGGGCTTCCGAGGCGCGTATGGAATTAGGGCAAATTCGCTTCGAAGCCAATATCTCGGTGCGTCCGGTGGGATCCGACACCCTCGGCAAGCGGGTGGAGATCAAAAACCTGAACTCATACCGCACAGTAACACGAAGCATCGAATACGAGGTAGCCCGACAGGCCGAGCTTTACCGGAACGGCGAAAGCGTGGCGCAGGAAACACGGTTGTTCGACGAAGTGCGCGGCATCACGCTGGCGATGCGCAGTAAGGAAGAGGCGCACGACTACCGCTACTTCCCCGATCCGGATCTGGTGCCGATGCTCTTCGCGCCGGAATACCTGGAGCAACTGCGCGCGAGCCTGCCTGAACTGCCGGCGGCGCGGCGTACCCGCTTCATCAGCGCGTATGGTCTGCCCGCTTACGATGCCGTGCTGCTCACCGACGAGAAAGCGATTGCCGACTTTGTGGATGCCACCGTCGCTCTCGGCGCCCCGCCGAAAAGCGTCTCCAATTGGACAATGGGTGAGTTGTTGCGCCTGCTGAACGAGCGTGGGCTCTCTTCGGATGCGCTGCCCATCACCCCGGCGCACCTGGCAATGCTCATCAAGCTGGTCGAGAGCGGCGCGATTAACATGAGCCAGGCGAAGCAAGTCTTCGCCGAGATGTTCGAGACGGGCAAGG
>JAKIYB010000451.1:3653-3959 GCA_022708765.1 Armatimonadota bacterium
CGGTGATCGTGAAGGAGAAAGGCTTTGAACAGATTTCCGACGCCGGCGCGTTGGAGACGATCGTAGATGAGGTTGTCGCCGCGAATCCCGATCCGGCGGCACGTTACGCCGCTGGCGAAGACAAACCGCTCGGATTCCTCGTCGGGCAGGTGATGAAGTCGTCAAGAGGCAAGGCCAACGCTCCGGTAGTGAATGAGATGTTGCGCAAGAAACTGCGCGGCGGATAATATGTGCCATTAGCGAAACGCCAACAACCGGGCGGACATATGTCCGCCCGGTTGTTTATTGCGCCCTGGTTCTGCTGCC
>JAKIYB010000452.1 GCA_022708765.1 Armatimonadota bacterium
ACGAAGCCCGCCGGCCTCACCTGTGACAAATGCGATGAGGCGTTCACCTGCCTGGAAAGCCCCGACAACCGCAAACGCCACTGCGCTGGCGGCGACCTGCACCCGCACCCCTGCACCTTCGGCGAGGACTGCGGGGCGCCGGAGACCGGTACGAATGAAGATTCATCAAGCGCGCTGCTCGAATTCGCCAACGGTGCGAAAGGTGTCTACACCCAGGTCTTCTACACCCGCCGCGACGCCGGCACGCGCGGCGCTACGGTGAGCGGCTACCTGGGCACCGTCGGCTTCGACTGGTACACCGGCGAACTCAAGCGCGTGCGCCATCACGCCCCCTACTCCGACACCTCGCGCGGCGCCGAAGGCATGAGCCATTTTGGCGGCGACGACGAACTCTGCCGCGACTTCCTCGACATCATCCGCGGCCACGGCCAGTCGCGCACCACTGTCCACATGGGCATCCAGAGCGTCTACGCCTGCCTCGCCGCCAAAGAATCCGCGGAAACTGAACGCTACGTGGCGGTGCGCCAGGTGGGGCAGACGGCGGTGGGGTAACCTCACCGCCCCCCCGCCACTCCCCTGAATAAGGAGGGGGAGAGAGTGGAAATGCGATGCCGGTTATTATTTTCCGATCCGTATCTCCCCCTCCCCATGTAGGGGAGGGGGACGGGGGGAGAGGTGAACGCCGGTGAGAGAGAAAATCATCAGGAGGCTACCATGACTGCTCGAAATATCGTTCGCGGAGGAAACGCCACCGATACCATACGCCAACGTGCCAGGTTGACACGACATTCAATTACAGTGTCTCAACGGATGAAATAAACACATTTGGCGTGCTTGGCAGTTGAATGAATTAATGTCTGTAGTCTCACAAGGCTTTTTCGTGTGCAAGAGGAACGCTATGAAAATCGCGGCTATTTTTGGCCCTCGTGAAGGCGGTATATGCGAAGTGCCTGACCCTAGACCGCGTGGCCGTTATGTCGTCGTCAAAGTAACCGTTGCCGCAATGTGCATCGAATACAAGTTGTATCAGCAGGGAAATGTGCATGGTAGTCACACTGCTCTCGGCCACGAAGGAGTTGGCGAGGTGGTTGCTACCGACTGCGCTGAAAAAGTTCACGTTGGTGATCGTGTCATCATTCACCCGTTTAACGCATGTGGTCGATGTGCTGTTTGTCAGTCAGGAAATTCAGTTTATTGTCAGAATATGCAGGATGTATTGAATGAGACAGGCAATACGAGCGGCATTGGAACAATGGCGCAATATGTCGTAAAGCACGAAGATTGCCTGACAAAGCTTCCATCAGAGATATCCGATGACCATGCGGTCATGGCTCATTGTGCGCTTGGGATGAACTTCGGTGCTATGCAGGCGATGCAGGTGTCTGCTAACGATTCTCTCCTTGTCAGCGGTCTCGGCCCAGTCGGACTGGGATGTGTCATCAATGGACGGTATCGTGGGGCACAGGTGATCGCAGTAGACGGCAATCCTTACCGGGCTGGGCTGGCGATAAAACTTGGTGCTGATTATGTGATAGACCCGCGTAATGACGACGCATCATGTCAAGTGTTGCGACATACGGACTTGCTTGGTGCAACAGCCTCGGTAGAGACTAGCGGTTTCCCGGATGCCAAGCGTCTTCTGTTGGACGGTACCAGACCTTGTGGCCGAGTTGCGCTTGTCGGATGGTCAGGAGAGTTGGATGTCAACACAATCATCGCCAAGGGTCTGACGATTTATGGAATTTGGTATTACAATCTCAACGATGCCTCTCTTCTATTGCAGATGATTGCCAATACCGGTCCGCAACTCGATATACTAATCACACATCGTTACCCGATGAGCCGGTTGAAAGATGCCTGGGAAACCCAACTGACGGGGAAATGTGGCAAGGTGTTGCTGTATCCCTGGCAATAGTGATGTCAAAGACTACGTCAGCCTCAGTACCAGATATCGGCAAGAAGAGGGGTGAGGGTATTATGGTGCGAAATATCGTGCGTGGTGGTAATGTCAGCGATACCATGCGCCAACGTGCCCGGTTGATGCGGCATGAAATGACGCCGGAAGAGACAATCGTCTGGCAATACCTGCGTGGGAATCGTCTGAATGGATTGCATTTTCGGCGTCAGCAAGTCATTGAGGGGTATATCGTTGACTTTTACTGCCACGCGGCCGGTGTGGTAATCGAGGTAGACGGCGAAAGTCACCTTAAGCAACAGGAGTATGATGCTGTTCGGGATGAAATGCTCGCGATAAAAGGCCTGACGATTCTTCGCTTCAGCAACCATGAGGTGCGTAATCAGTTGTCAACAGTCATCGCTCGGATCGCAGAGGCGTGTCAGTAGCGCCGGCGGGAACGAAAGGTCAGGTTAACATCATGCCCATCACCCCGAAAGAACTCTATCCCTGGTGCGCGGTTCCGTACGATCAGCTCGAAACGCATCCTGACCGCAAGGTGCCCTTCCGCCTGGTGGCGGATTCGGCGGCGATGGGGGCGGCGATGGCGCGCGAGCTGGTGGACGAGATCGCGGCGCATAACGCGCGTGGCGAGGCGACCCGCGCCATCATCCCCTGCGGGCCTGCTTGCTGGTACAAGCCCTTCACCGACCTGGTGAACGCCGAACGCGTGAGCCTGCGCAACCTGGAGGTCTTCCACATGGACGAGTGCCTTGACTGGCAGGGGCGGGAACTGCCGCGCGCGCACCCGTATTGCTTCCGCGGCTTCATGGAGGAGCAGTTTTACGGGCCAGTGGGTCCCGGTCTCGCCGTGCCGGAGGAGCAGCGCCACTGGCTGACCGCGCACAACATCCCGGAGGTGCGGGCGGCCATTGACGCGGCGCCTATTGACATCACCTACGGCGGCTGGGGACAGGACGGGCATATCGCCTACAACCAGACGCGCCGCCACCCCTACAGCGCGCTCACCCTCGACGACCTGCGCGAAGCGAGCATCCGCGTGCAGGACAACAACCTGGACACCATCATCGCCCTCGCCCACCGGACCTTCGGCGCCGCCTATCAGTTCGTGCCGCCCATGTCGGTGACGCTGGGCATCCGCGAGTGCCTCTCCGCGAAAAAGGTGCGCGTCTTCAGCGACACCGGCGCCTGGAAGGCCACCGCCCTGCGAGTCGCCCTCTTCGGCTCGCTCACCGTCGAATACCCCATCACCCTGCTGCAGGAGCACCCCGACGCCCTCATCACCGCCACCGTGGCAACGGCGACCCACCCGATCAGCGAGCACCCGGAGTGGGATTTGGGAGTGTAATGTACCGTGGAGGACGCGGAGAGCGCAGAGGAGTTCTGAAATGGATGATGCTACTCATTGAGTTAGATGCGTGATAGTGTCTTCGGAATGGGGACGGCAACGCATTTCTCGCTCATGTACGCTTGATCAGATGATCTACGCCCGGAAACGCGTTGCTGTCCCCGTTTCGCGAAAAATAATTCGCCGGCATTGTGAAAATCCATCACGAAGCATGGAATAAACGGAATAGTAGGTAAACTATCCCCGCTCCCCCGCGGTGAAACCATGACAAGTTCAACACAGTATTACGCCATGATTGGCACTGGCGGTATCGGCTCCGGTGCTTTCTTCGCGCTGGAAGGCGACCACACCCTCGGGCGAGAGGAAAGCCGGGGCGGGCGCTTCCTCGACCGGCGCGACTACTGCAAGCTCCACATCATCAGCCACTACATGCAGACGCTGCTTGGTCCCGGCTTCACCGTGCTGCCCATCGGTGCGGTAGGCGAGGACGACGCGGGGAAAACACTGCTGGGGGAGATGCGCGAGGCGGGGCTGACCCTCGACTACGTGCGCATCCTTCCCGGCGAGCAGACGCTCTACTCCTTCTGCTTCGTCTACCCCGACGGCAGCGGCGGCAACATGACTACCACCGATTCGGCCTGCGCGCGTGTGGACGCCGCC
>JAKIYB010000453.1 GCA_022708765.1 Armatimonadota bacterium
AGTACCCGCGCTACGCGGTCGTCCGGAGCAGCGCTGATGTCCGCCAGTTCTTCACCTTTCTCCTCCAGCACCCTGCGCGAAACGCTGCAATAGCGCTCTGCCAGCCGGTTGTGCCGATCAGTGAGCAGGCCTGGTACGTCACTCACTACCGCCATCGCCAGCCCCGCGGCCATTGTCGCCCCGCTGTCGAAACACCACAGCCGCTGCCGCCGCGCGCTGTCGCCGAACTGCTCGCGCAGCACGCGCACATGCGCCGGCATCACCCGGAACCACTTGTATGCCATCCCGGCGTTTGTTCCGAGCAGACCGGCGGTGATCCAGCGATAGAGGCGGTCGCCGGCGGGCAGCGCCAGCAGCGTATGGCGGATGAGGGCTTTGAGGTGGTAGTTCATGGTTAGCCTCCTGTCGTACTAAATGGGGACAGCAACGAATTTCCACTGTGTAGGAGATTGGTACGCGTAATGGGTGAAAGGAAATGAGTTGCAGTCCCCATTTAACCGGATCCTCCCATCCAACGGCTTGATTTTTTCGGAGCCAGTCCCTATTGCATCGGGATGGCCAGTCACCGAATTACTGAGCAACGACATATTGTCTTCTCCTTACTATTCCCGGCTTTGCGTGCGATTGTTCGATGATTGGGCGAGGGCGATGACCGCGTTGTGGCCGCCCATGCCGACGCTGATTTTCAGCACTGTACCGCCATCCCAGAGGGTGGGGGTTGCTGGCAGGATGAAGGGGTCGCCGGCGCCGGTGAGGTGGGGCAGGTTGGGCGGGAGTTCGCCGTCGCGCAGGGCATGGCAGATCACCGCCAGGTCAATGGCGCCGCTGGCGCCGATGGCATGGCCGGTGAATGGTTTCATCAGGTGAAGGCTGATGGGGGTCTCGTATGCGGAGAAGACCGCGCGCAGCGCCCGCCGTTCCGCCTGGCCGTGGGCGTGGGTGCCGCTGGCATGCGGGCAGATGGCTGACACCCGAGGCATGCCAAGTTCCGTTATCGCGTGCATGAGCACTTCCCTGATGCCCGCGCCATCTTCCGGCAAGCCCAGCGGGTGAAAGGCATCGGAGTTTGCCCAGTAGCCGACGATATGCGCGTAGGCCGGTTGCCCCGCCGCCGGTTCCAGCGCCAGCGCCGCCCCCGCCTCGCCGGGCAGGAAGCCGGTGGTTTTCCGTGAGTAGGGATCATTCACCCCGTCGCGTGAGAGCAACCCGGTTTGCGCATATCCGCGCAGCAGTTGCGGCACCAGCGGCAAGTCGGCGGACAGGCAGAGCGCGCGCGGCGCCAGGCCACTCGCCACCACCCATGCGCCGAAGCCGACGGCATCCAATCCCGAGGAGCAGCCATTGGAGAGCACCTGGTACGGCCCGCGGATGCCCAGTTCGATGCTCACCGCCGTCGCCATTTCGCTGTGCATGGAGTTGCTGGTGGCCATCTGGCGGTGTCCGCGTCGTCCGGGCCAGGGATGCAGCCAGCCGGCGACGTTTCCCCGGCTGCTGCCCACGAAGAGCCACGCCTCGCACAGCATCGCCGGTGTCCACCCGGCGTCGGCGACTGCCTCCCGCGCCAGCCGCAGGCAAAGGTTCGTCGCCGGTCCATAGCGGGCATCCGCCAGCAGTGTTCGCGGGGTGATCCAGCCTCCCGGTAAGTTCACGAACTCACCGTTCAACTCGCCAAGTTCGCCCAGCGGCTTCAATCCGCTGATGCCCAGCGCCATTGCCTGTCGGTGCTCCGTCAGGATATTGCCCAGCGCGCTTATCCCGGCCGCGCCGGTGACCGCAACGTGTGTCCTCATGCGCCTTCCTCCACCAGATCCTCCGCGTCGTATAACACCCGGCATTCGTTCTCGAAAAGCAGCTCGTGCGTCGTGTGTCCGTCGTGCCAGGCCACGTCACGCCAGAGGCGGTTGGCGCGGTAGATGTCGCCGTCGCGGCGGAAGAAGCGATGGTCAGTCTCCACAATTGTTGCCGTGAAAGGTAGCGGCTCCCGCGCGTACAGCGCAGAATGCAACTCCGGTGGTTCGACGGCGGCGCGTAGCAACAGAGGGAAAGGGAGGGTGTTGCGGAACTGGAAATCCACGTAGTTGTAGAAGACCGTCGCCCCGCAACCGAAGGGCACGGTGCGCCCCACATCGCGGAAAAGGTCGTAGGAATGGCGATGTCGTTCTATGATCTCGGCGTTCACTTGCACTGCCAGCAGGAAGAGCAGGTTCGCCAGTTGACACAATCCCCCGCCAACCGCCGGCCCGAGCGCGCCGTCGCGCAGTTCCAGCGCCGGCAGGTAGCCCGCCTGCCGCGTGGTCGGCCCTACCGCGCGGCAGAAGGAGAACACCTCGCCCGGCGCGATGACCAGCCCATCAACCTTCGCACAGGCCAGCCGCAGGTTCCGCGTCTTCTCCGCGCAGTAACTGCTGATGGCCCCATCCGGCGCGCGTTGCAGCGGCGACGACCGCTCAACAGCGAGCACAGGATATTCATCCAATTTTCCGCGCCCCACCGCCCACGGCCGAGGATGCAGCAACCACTCCGCATACCGCCGCAGTTGATGCACCATCACCCGCAATCCAAAGCATCCCCGCATGTCCCCACCTCCCGTTTTACTGTACGAAGTATGCGCCGCGGCATTTACGCCGCTGTTACAGCGGGATTGTGGGATGGTGAAAAGACGCCGGGGAATATTGCACGCGGGCATTGAAATATCCCCTTCCCCCGTCGCTAAAGCTATGGGGGACAAGCTGGGAGGCCTGCAGGCAAAGCGTCCCTCTGCAGGGACACGGAAGCAGAAGGAATATTACGTCGCAGGAATCTCCAGCCGTCTGTTGAATTCCAGAAATCACTGATTACTGCTCATCCGGAGGCTATCATGTCCACCCCCCGCGCCCATTACGCTCTGCGCCGCACGCTGGTGTCCTGGAAGTTTGACGAAGCGCTTGAGGAACTGCTGCGTTTCTGCCGCGAAGCGACGGTTGATGAGGTGATTTTGAAATGCGACACGGAGGAATTTTCTCACGGCATCCCTACCATCGAGTGGGTGCGGGGGTATCAGCCGTTGTTGGTGCAAGCGCGGGATGCGCTGCGGGGCATGGGGGTGGAGTATAGCCTGAACCCGTGGGTGACACAGGGACACATTGACCGCGGGCGCGATATCCGCAACGTCTTTCCCGGCATGCGCATGCAGGTGGGGCACGACGGCGCGGAGACGAAGGCGCAAGCCTGCCCGCTGTGCGCGGTCTGGCGGGCGCACACCGCGCAACTCTGGACGCTTTACGCCGAAACGCGGCCGCATGTCATCTGGGTAGAGGACGATATCCGCACTTTCAACCACCTGCCGGTGCGCTACGGCTGCTTCTGCGCGGAGCATCTGCGGCGCTTCAGCGAGCGCGCCAGGGAGCCGGTGACGCGCGCTACGTTGGTTGAGGCTATTCTCGCTCCCGGAGCACCGCACCCCTGGCGGGCGCTGTGGCTGGACTTGCAGGCGGAAGTGATGATAGACACCGTGCGCTTCCTGCGGGAGACGGTGCATGCCGCCTCGCCGGAGACGTGCCTGGGGCTGATGTCCAGTGGACCAGATAACCACGCGCTGGAAGGCCGGCGCTGGCGGGAGTTCGGCGCGGCGCTGGGCAGTTACAACGAGGAGTCGCTGCGCGGGTTATACTACTCCGCGCGCTCCATCAAGCAGACGCGGCTCAGCCTGCCCGGCGCGGTGGAGCAGACGGAGGTGGAGAACTGGCCCTTCACGCGCTACAGCAAATCCACCACCTTCACCGCGCTGCAGATGGCGGTGAGCCTGGCCCTCGGTTGCGACGGCGCCACGCTTAACCTCTTCGATCACATGGGCAATCCTCTTGACGAGGAGGGCGCCTGGGGGGCGATGCTGCGGGAATGGCGGTCGTATCTGGATGGCCTGGCGGCCCGCTGCC
>JAKIYB010000454.1 GCA_022708765.1 Armatimonadota bacterium
GTCAGGTACGCCGATTTCTTCGGAGAGTTCCATCAATTCTTCATGAATTTTACCCAGCGGACCGGTGAAGTCCGGCCAGTCGAAACCGACGCGCGCCGCGCGATTCTGCAGCTTTTGCGAGCGCGCCAGCGCCGGCAGCGCCTTCGGCACGTCGTCCAGCAGACTGGCGTGCCCTTTCTCCGCGCGCTCGCCGGCTTTGATCGTTTCCCAACTGCGTAGCGCCGCGCCGGCGGAGGCAGCCTCCACTTCGCCGAAGACGTGGGCATGGCGGCGGATGAGCTTTTCACCCAGCACCTGCACCACATCATCGAAGTCGAAGATGCCTTCCTCGGCGGCAAGTCGCGCCAGGAAGACGACGTTGAGCAGCAGATCGCCCAGTTCATCGGCCAGCGCCGCCGGCTCATCGCGGTCTATCGCTTCCACCACCTCATAGGCTTCCTCAATAACGGTGCGGCGGATGCTCTGGAAATCCTGTTCACGGTCCCATGGGCAGCCGCACGGGCCGCGCAGCAGCGCCATGATGGTGAGGATGTCGCGTAGCGTGTGACGCCGCGCCTCCCACGGCAGTGGTGGGACATAGAGGCTGGTGAGATGAGTGATGGGCGTGCCACGATCGAGTTCCGCCAGCGGCAATTCGGTGATGGCTTCGTCCGCGCAGCCCAGCGCAGTGAGCACGGTCACCGGATGGTCGGGCGGGTACTGTTCAAGCAGTATGATTTTCAGGTTGCCCGCCACCAGCAGGGTATCCACCTGCAGCCAGAGGGTGGGCACGCCGGGGTTGAGGGTGGTGGTGCCGTGATAGGCGGGCTGGTCGTCCGGCTCTGGAGCTTCGCCGGTGGGGCGAAGATAGGGGTCGCGGGCATCGGCGATGCATAGGCCGTCGCCCGGGTCCAGCCCCATCCGCTGGGTCGCCAGGTTCAGCACCCCCAGCGCGGGGAGCACGGTGACGGTCAATTCGGGACGCTTGTCCGCCGCGGCAAGCAGCATCTGCACGGTGCGCTCCGCGGCCATCGGGTCGCCCGGCACGGCGTAGACCACCGCCCCTTCACGCTCAACGGCGGTCAACACGCGTGCGACGACAGCGGCATACACCGCCTCGAAGGTGCCGTGGGTCTCATACAAGTCATCGCAGGCAGTAAAGCGGATATCATACCGCGCAAGATCTTCCGCCGCCGGGTGGCGCGCCGTGCGCAGGATTACGGCCTTTGCGCCGCGCATGGCGTCCAGTGTCTGAAGAGAAATCAGTTCCAGCGCCCCTGGACCGAGGCCGACGATAGTGATATGGTGCTGTTCCATCCCCATGATTGCGTATCCTACCCTATGAAAAGGGGCAGACGCAAGGTCTGCCCCGTTACACGCCAGCCGGTGAATAAGCTTACTGCCCACTACCCGGCATACCAGGTAGTTGTGGCTGTTCATTTGGATTAAACCTGGGTATACTCGGATTTTTCAAGCGAGTGGATTGAAACGACTCCTTTACATACGGGTAATCATCACTGACGAAATTGATATCCACGCTATTCAGCGCTTCCGCCTGTACCTCTTTAATCTTCTTCGCGTATTTACCGTTAGGCTGGCTCATCAGCAGGTAGCTAAGCAAGATACCGCGATTTTTCAGTGTAGCTTCCTCGCCGGGGAGCGCGTCTACCAGTTTTAATATAATACGCGCCTCTTTATTTCCGGCTTCCGCGGGCAATGCTGTAGGTTTGCTTACCTGTCCCGGTTTCAGACCAGCGAGGATCTTATTCATCAGCGGGTTGCTCATCTGTCCGCTTGGAATGTAGGTCTGAATCTTCAGCGGGTTCTCATTGATTGCGGACATTGACGCTTCTGTTTCATTTTCAGCGCCGCTGTCCGGCTTACTCAGCAGGTCATACGCCTTCTGCGCGGAGTTCGGATCAGCGTAAATGAATTGCTTCACGCGATAGACCGGCGGAATGGTGAGTTCCTTACCGTACTGTGCGAAGTCGGCTTTGCGATCATCTTCGTCGGTAACTACGAGCTTGGCGCGCAGTACGCTGATGCGCATCTTTTGACGATAATCATCCAGTGTGATTCCCTGTGCTTTCAACTCGTCTTCCAGATTCTCGCCGCGCATCATCATATTAAACCGATCCCACTTGATGAATTGCTCGACTTCCTCCGGTGTCGCATCAAAGCCTTTTTGCTCGGCGTAAAGAGCAGTCACGGCATCGTCAATGAGCCGGGTATACACTTCATTGCCATAGTTATGCTTCAACTCATCGAGCACCTGGCCTTCAGTGATGGCAACCTGATTGTTGATGAATACCAGCGTGCGTGATCCGCTCTTCATCGCGAAAAGGCTGGAGGTGAGGACGAGGATGGCGATGATGGTAATCGCCAGCGCGTAATTACGCCAATCCTTATATGGGCTTTTCACGGCCTGCTCCTTCTGTGGGGTGGAAATACCGGCGGCACCGCCGGGTTGACCGGCAGGAAACCGTTTCATCTTACCCAAAGGGTGTTACACGTCAACGTACCCGCAATCACGCCGTGTCATGCATGTACCGTGCTATCCAGCCAACGCACCTGCGGCGCGAGCCATCGCCGTGAGGTTGTCCGGCGGCACGTTGGGCAATACGGCTTCATGGCTGGGGCTGACAATCAGGCAGGGACCGAGACGGTCCATCACGCGGCGCGTGTCGTCATACACCTGTTGCGGGGTGCCGTTGACCAGCAGGTCCTGGGTATCCACGCCGCCCATGAAGGCGATACGGCCTTTGAAACGGGTGGCGAGGGAGTCGGCATCCATGCCCGTCGCCAGCGCCTGGATGGGATGGAGGGCGTCCACGCCGGCGTCAATGAGTCGGTCTATGACCTTATATACCGAGCCGCAAGAATGGAGGATGACCTGGTAGCCGTGGTCATGCGCCTGGTCGGTGAAACGGCGGAACCATGGCAATATAAAGCGGTCGAACATCTCCGGGTGGATGAAAAGGTCGAGCTGCGTGCCGAAATCGTTGCCGAAGAAGTAGCCGTCGAGCATCGTGCCGGCTTCCGCGAAGAAGCGGGCGTTCCCGGCAAGGTAGTATTCGCAGACGCGAGCGGTAACGGCCTCCACCACCTCGGGGTCGGTATACATTTTCACGAAGTAGTTTTCCATGCCGAAAAACGCCGCGACGACGTGGAAGAATGGCGCCCACATGCCGCCCGCGCGGTATGCGTCGTCGGCGTTGCCCAGAGCGGTCACTGCATTGGTGAAATCGAGGTAGTCGGGATTCGGCCAAGGAAAGGCGTCCACTTCCGCCACGTCTTCGCAATCGGCGAAGACGCCTTCCGCGCAGTGGGCATTGCTGGCCGGCCTGAAGTCGAACTCCTGCTTGCCCTGCGGATGCAGGTACTCGCCAGCCCAGAACCAGGCAAAGTCATCGCCAAAATACCGACGCACGGCCCCCGCATCCCACACACCGCAGTAGTCGAACAGAATCGGCCAGGTCTCATGGTGGGGATTGCCTAGCCAGAAGCCACAGCGGTCGGCGGGGGAGCCGGCAATGATCATCTTGACGCGCTCGCGACGGGTCATATACAGTCCTCTTTTCCCGTGATCAGCGGTGCTTCGAGACGAACGCGGTAAACCATGCCTGCCAGACGTCCATGCCGGCGCCGCTTAGCGATGACAGCTCGAAGACCGGAGCGACAGGGTTCGTCTGTGCCAGGTAGCGGCGGCAGTCGTCCATCCTGAACGGTACATAAGGCAGCAGATCAATTTTGGTGATGACAGCGGCGACCGCTTCGTGGAAGAGCAACGGGTACTTCAGCGGCTTGTCTTCGCCTTCGGTGACGCTGAGAATGGCGAGTTTGCCTGCTTCGCCGATATCAAACTCCGCCGGGCAGACCAGGTTCCCCACGTTCTCCACGATGACCACGTCCAAGTCATCCAGCGGCAGG
>JAKIYB010000455.1 GCA_022708765.1 Armatimonadota bacterium
TAGAGCCGGTGATAATCGTAGGCGTAGAGATTATGCATCTGCTCGCCGCGCCGACCATCGTGAAACACCACGTCATCCGGCACCAGGTCGCCAAAATCCACCATCGTCCCGGCGATCCCCAGGTCCAGATACCACTGCCAGTACGCCCACAGCAGGTCCATCGCCCGCGGATGCGTGAAATCCACGTAGGGGAAGACGCGCCCATCTTCCCGCCGCACGATGGGCAACTCGTCCTCCGGCACCTCCGGCAGCAGTTCTCTCTGCTGCTTCAGCCCCATGTGCGAGTTCATCCACGTCAGCGGGCGGATGCCTTTCGGCAGCAGTGCGGTGAAGAGGCGCGGGTTGCTGCTCCCCTCCCCTTCCGCGTAAATCGCCGCGTGCGGGATATCCAGTTCCTCGAAGTGCTTGACGACATTCAGCATCTCCGCCGTGGCATCGCCCAGCGGGCCATGCTTCCACCGTCCCCAGCCGCCGCCCATCCACGGCTCAAAGACCCACTTCGGCGGCAGCACCGGCCTGCCGGTGAGTTCCGTATAGCCTTTCAACGCCTCCAGCGGCTCACACGCCCACAGGTACAGGTCGAAGATCGGCCCGCCCTGCGTCAGCCGCAGCCGACCCGGCTGTCCCTGCCCCACGTCCGCGCGCAGCCGATACGTGCTGTTCAAAAACAGCGTATACCCCGCCGTGCTGTGGAAAAGCTGAATCGGCTTATACTGCTGATTACGCAGCCCGTAAATGGTGCCTTCCCACGCATCCAGGTCATGCACGGTTATCACCCGCCCGCGCTGGTTCACGGCGTCAAAGCGCTCGCCGAAGCCGTAGATGGCTTCATTGTCGGCAAGCGGCAATCGCAACAGATAAGAGCGATGGCCGCTAAACGCAAAATCTACATCCGTTAACTGCCAGCGTATGCGCTCACTATCTTTTACGGTAATGGACCAATCGTGCCGAATCTCGACCGTTAAATCGCCGAATTGTGCGTTAACGCCGTCCTCGACGTGCGTATATATCAGCGGCACACTTGGGCGTGCATCGAAAAAGCCGACTGGATCGGCATGCAGGCGGATGCAATTCGGAAACGGTGAGAACAGGTGCAGAACAACCTTTTCGTTCTGCACCCGCATGGTTAAGAGCACTTCGCGCTCCAGACAAGTGATGTTGCTAATCTCATCGACCTGCCAGCAATACGGTTCTGTTATAGGCCATGACTCACGATCTAATTGCCCGAGGAACACATCTAGCACCCGGCAGGCTTCTGTCACATCACCTTTCCGCAACGCCTCATTCACCGCCATGCGTGCCTGCTCCGGCCGGTATTCGCCCTCTTTCACCGTCCAGCATCCACCTTCCGTATGGAAGCTAAAGCCTTCGAGAACAAGGAGGTCGAGCCAGCGTTGGCACAGATAAACCCGCCTACCCAACGTTGCCGGCGTCGTCGGTTCGCGCAGCGATGCCTGGAAGGTCGCGATAATCTTCCGCTCCTCATCCGTCGGCCATGCCAATACCGCCGGTCGCTGCCACCGTCTCACGCCCGACGGCAGCGTCACCAGCGTGCCCTCCAGCGTGACCGCCTCCGATTCCTCACCGAAAGACACTTCCATGAACAGGTCGGGCGCAATTTCGCGGGTGTGATCGAGGGCGACGGGGCTGAGGTATTCCGAGCTTTGCGCCCGCGTGTATAACACATTTAGTCCAAAGACGCCCTCCGGCTTGCCGCCGATGACCGACCAGGGGATGATGAAGGCGTTCAGGCAGTCGCCGTCCATGACATCCTGTCGCGTCCGGTAGCCTGCCACCGGCTCCGGCTTCTCGCCATCGGTCAGCGGTACTGACGCATAGCGCAGCCCAAAGTGCTCGCCATTCGCCGCCAGCGCAAAATAGTAGACGGTCGTCGCATCCCAACTCGGCCGGATTTGCACCGCCACGCTGTGCTGAAATGCCGGATTGTCCACCCCTTCGCCGCGCGACACCGGCTGGTAACGCGGGTTATCATCGAGATAGCTGATGGTAACGATCAATTCGCGGTCGCCATTGCACTCCACCGACGCCCCCACCTCCGTGGTCGGCGCATCTTCGCCGCCCGCGCAGTAGAACCGCGGCAACTCACAGGGCTCGCTCCCCAGCACTAGCACACTCACGCCATACTCGCTCATCGCTGCCTCTCCTCTATACTGTCACCGTCCCGTATTTCGCCCTCGCGGCAAAATATCCTATCCATCCTGCTACTTCTCCGTGCTGTCGTTGCTCAGTAATTCGGTGACTGCCTCCTTTTTCGGGATCGCAGCGCAGCGGAGCGGACGAAAAAGGCTGGCTGTCACCGAATTACCCTTCGCATATCCGCAAGGTGCGAAATATAATGGAGTAGCCCTGTCAATCCTGTGAATTCCTTTTCTTCACCCCCTGCATCAGCAGGAACACGCCCGCGTATAACCGAAGAATAAGCGGGTATTGATACTCACAGAGGTATACGACAAATGGGATTGAATTTGGCGCAGAAGATTCTCGCCGCGCACCTCGTCTCCGGAGAGATGACTCCCGGCAGGAGATCGGCCTGCGGATCGATCAGACGCTGACCCAGGACGCCACCGGCACCATGGCGTACCTGCAGTTCGAGGCGATGGGCATCCCGCGGGTGAAGACGGAATTGTCGGTCAGTTACGTAGACCACAACATGCTGCAGGCTGGTTTTGAGAACGCCGACGACCACCGTTTTCTGCAGACCATCGCCGCGAAGCACGGTATCTACTTCAGCCGTCCGGGTAACGGCATCTGCCATCAGGTACACTTGGAGCGCTTTGGCGTGCCGGGCAAGACGCTGCTCGGTTCGGACAGCCACACCCCCACCGGCGGCGGCATCGGCATGATCGCCATCGGCGCCGGCGGGCTGGATGTGGCGGTGGCGATGGCCGGCGGGCCGTTTTACCTCACCATGCCGAAAGTGCTGGGCGTGAAACTCACCGGCGCGCTGCAGCCATGGGTGGCGGCGAAGGATGTCATCCTCGAGATGCTGCGCCGCTTGAGCGTAAAAGGCGGCGTGGGCCGCATCGTCGAATATTTCGGTCCCGGCGTAGCGGCGCTGACCGTCCCGCAGCGCGCCACCATCACCAACATGGGTGCGGAGCTGGGCGCAACAACCTCCGTCTTCCCCAGCGATGACGCCACCCGCGACTTCCTCGCCTTCCAGGGACGCGCGGAAAGCTGGCTACCGCTGGCCGCCGACCCCGGTGCGGCCTACGACGAGGAGATCGAGATCAACCTTTCCGAGCTGGTGCCGATGGTTTCCGCGCCGCACAGCCCCGACCGCGTGCAGCCGGTGGCGAACTTCGCCGGCACCGCCGTGCAGCAGGTGAGCGTGGGCAGTTGCACCAACTCGTCGTATTATGACCTGGCCATCGTCGCCGCCGTGCTGCAGGGGAAGACGGTGCATCCGGAAGTGAGCCTCACCATCAACCCCGGCTCCAAGCAAGTATACGAGATGATCGCGCAGAGCGGCGTACTCGGCGACCTCATCGCCGCCGGCGCGCGCATCCTGGAATCCTCCTGCGGGCCATGCATCGGCATGGGGCAGGCGCCGGCCTCCGGTTCCGTCTCCGTGCGCACCTTCAACCGCAACTTTGAGGGGCGCTCCGGCACTATGAGCGCGCAGGTTTATCTCGCCGGGCCGGAAGTGGCCGCCGCCGCCGCGCTGACGGGACGGCTCACCGACCCGCGCGACCTCGGGCCAGTGCCCGCCATCCGGCCGTTCACCGGCAACCCGAACCTGGCCGACCAGATGATCGAAAAACCGGCGGAAGATCCGAGCGCCGTCGAGATAGTGCGCGGTCCGAACATCAAACCGCTGCCCATCCACCCCGGCGTGCCGGCGACGCTGGAAGGCGAAGTCCTGCTGAAAGTGGGCGACAACATC
>JAKIYB010000456.1 GCA_022708765.1 Armatimonadota bacterium
GGCGTATAATTCCAACGGCATGCGCAACCGTGTCTGGGATGAAGATGCGGTGCGCTACCTGGATGATTATATACGCGCCATAAACCGTCTTCCCGGCGCCCCCACTTTCGCCGCGCTGGTGCCGCGTGGGGCCATTCTGGTGGAGATCGGATGCAACGATCCGCAGGTGTTGTATGTTTACGGTACCGCGCTGCACCAGGTGGAACGTTATGAAGATGCGGAAACGATCCTCCGCCGGGCGGTGACGGGATTCGCCGCTGGCGCCGCGCCGCGCAGTCGCGCCCGCCTCGCGCCCCGCCGCCTGCTGGAAATCTGCGAGGTGACCGGCGGCGGCAAGCCGGAGGAACGCGCGCGCTGGCAGGAACTCGCCATTCAATGGACGGCGGAGGCGCTCACCGATGGCAGTTTCCAACCCGGGGAGAGCCGGCTGGCGCTCATCGAGCTGGAGAAGAACTGGACGCCCTTCTACAGTGAGCGTTTTTCGCAGCTCACTGCCGCGCTGGCCGCGCTGCCGCGGGCGGACTCTTATGTGGTGAATATGCTGAAAGGCCGTGACGCGGCCGCGCGGGCATGGGCGGCGCGCGGCAATGCGCAAAAGCCATCCCACGAAGAGCAGCAGCTTTTTATCGCGCGGATGGCCGTCGCGCGGACGTGTTTCACCGAGGCGTGGAAACTCCATCCGGCGTATCCGGAAGCCGCCACGGCGATGATTCCGCTGGCGATGGCCGGCGCCGCCGGCAATCTGGGGACGCCGCGCCTCTGGTTTGACCGTGCGGTAAGCGCGCAACTCGATTATCTGCCGGCCTATGCCGCCTATCGTAAAGCGCTGCAGCCGCACTGGGGCGGCAGCGCGGACGCGCTGTATGCCTTCGGCCTGGAGTGCGTGCGCACCCGGCGCTTCGATACCGACGTGCCGCTTGAGCTAGTCCAGGCGCTGCGCGACATCGAGATCGTCACCGGAGCGCGTACCTATTGGCGAAAGACGGATGCCTATCTGGCGATGAAGGCGCTGTGCGAGGGATATGCGAAGAGCCGTCCCGGCGATGCTGCCTGGTACCGCACACTTTGCGCCGCCGTCGCCTGGTACGGCGGGAACTATCCGGAAGCGCGCCGCCTGCTTAATGCGCTGGGAAACAAAGCGCAGGCTGGCGTCTTCGCGCGCTATTTCGATGCGCGCTACGAGCGAGTGCGCCCGGAGATATATGCCCTCTCCAGTCCCGCTGCGAAGAAGATCGCCCTGGCGCGCGACCTGGAAGCGCGAAATCAGGCGGAAGCATTGAAAGCGTATGAAGCCGCGTTAACCGGGCTGACCGACACTCAGGCAAAACTGTATGTGCAGCAGCGCCTCAGAGAACTCCGCGCCCAGGCACGGCTTGCTGCCGGCGAGTGGGTGAACATCACCCCGGACGCGACGTTCATCGGCTGGCGGCGCGTGGCGGGCATGTGGTCGGTGGGGAAGGACGGCACGTTGAAAGGCATGTCGGGTCGCGACGGACTGCTGCTCATCTGCGACCGCGAATTCGGCGAGCAGGTGGACATCCGCGGCGAAATCGTCTTCCTGCGCAGCCCGTATACGCAGTTCAACGCCGCCGTGATGGTGAGCGCGCCACGGGACGGCGGCGATTACCGGTCGGTCACCTTGTTCGCGCGCGAACAGCGTGTGCTGCTGCGCCGCGGCTTTACCGATACCGGCGCCACGGAACTCACCGCGCCGGTGAAAGACGTCAATACCGTTCTTATTCAAGCGCGGCGAGGTGTGCTGACCATCACCATTAATGACGTGGTGGTGGCAAAGGATGTCCCTCTTGCCGGAGGCGCCGGCCCATGCATCGGCGTGGGTGGTCAGTACTGGTATGCCGGCGCTGAAGTGGCCTTCCGCCGCCTGCAGGCGCGGCGCGTGCCGTAAGGAGTCAGCGATGGTACATCAACAGGAACTGCACCTGAATACCGCGCGCCACGGCGAGATGCACGATCTCACGCACCGCGTCAGCGAGGTCGTGCGCGCTACCGGCGTAACCACGGGCATCGTCAATGTCTTCGCGGTAGGCAGCACCGCCGCCATCGGCTGCATTGAGTTTGAACCCGGACTGGAGATGGATCTGCCCGCCAACCTCGACCGCCTGCTGCCGCCCGGCCGCGATTACGCCCACGAGCAGGCGTGGCACGACGGCAATGGCCACGCCCACCTGCAGGCCACCCTGCAGGGGCAATCACTCACGCTGCCCATCGCCGACGGTAAGCCCGTCCTCGGCACCTGGCAGCAGGTCTTCTTCCTGGAGTGCGACATCAAGCCGCGCCATCGGACGGTAGTGGTGACGGTCTACGGGGAATAGCGGTCAGCGCTGTCCGAGCATCACGTGCGTCTGCGGGATTACCCGCACGTCGCTAAGCCGTTCGGAGGCGAGGCGCTGGGCATCCAGCGTTTCCGCCGGTGATGGGGTGACGGGACCACCGGGATGCGCGGTGACGGGCTGCAGCACGGTGGGCAGGTCGCGTCGCCGGTCGGCGATGAGCGCGGCGGCGCGGGCAACCTCCTCCAGGCAGCCAGCGGCGAAGACCAGCTTCACCTGCAGCGCGCCGCACGGGCGCGGGTCCATGCAGGCAAGCGCGGCGTCGAGGAAGGTGGCATGGTCATCCCATAGCGCCAACCCGCCGGTGGCGCTGGGCAGCTTGATGTCCATCGCCAGGTAGGTCGGTGGCTCGTCCAGCCGCCGCAGCGCATCCGTGAGAGTGCCGTTCGTCTCCAGGTAGGTGGCAATGCCTTCGCGGTGCAGCGCCAGCAGCAGCGCGTTCAGCGCCTCGCCATGCAGCAGCGGTTCGCCGCCGGTGAAGGCGACCGAATGATGCGGATATCCCGCATACCGCGCGCGGATGAGACCGAGCAGATCCTCCACGTCCAGGGGATTGGGCACTTCATCGAAGTGCCGCGCGCCGGGCGCGCGCTCTACCAGGCAGGCGGCGGGGAAGGCGCGGCGGCTGGCCGGGGTATCACAGTAGGCGCAGATCAGTTGGCAGCCGTGGAAACGCACGAAGAGCTGGCGCACGCCAACCAGCACGCCTTCGCCCTGTATACCGGAGAAGAGCTCGTGCAGCGTCACCATCAGCCTGCCGGTGCTGGCGCCGCCAATCACGGATTCACCCCGGCCGGCAGCACGGTGATCGGTGCCATCGCCACCAGGCCTTTATACTGCGCGATGACGCGGCCCGTGCCCGGCGTGGTGGCGCGGAAGAGGCCGCCCGGCGTGACGCTGCCGGCTGACAGCCGCGGGGCGAAGGAGCCGATCTCGCCTTTCAGCGCCCAGCTTGCCGGCACGGCGACCTGCTGCCCGCTATTGGTGAGCACCTGCGCGGTGAAGACGATCTCGTCGCCGGGATGCATGTTCCCGACCGCCGCCGGCGTGATGAGCAGGCTGGCCACGGCATCCGCGATCTCCGGCGCCAGCATCAGCGCCACTCCCACGCGATCGCCATTGCGCTCCACCTCCGCCTGCACTTCGGCATAGAGCGCGGCCTGCTGCCCGGCGCGAATACGCACTGGCCCTTTCGGCACATTGCGGAAGATGAAGTAGCCAGTGTTGTCGGTGGTGGTGCGCATAACCTGACCGCTGCCCGGCACCAGTTCTACAGTGATACCGCTCACTGCCTCTACTTCCGCAGCCTGACGCGTGGACGCTTCCAGCGGGACGGAACGGTAGACCCAGCCATCAATCGTGCCGATGGGCACGCTGCCGCCGGTCAGACTATTGCCGCTCGCGCAACCCGTCAGCCAGCCCGCGATGCACCCCAGGAGCAGCAGGAGGAAGACTCTCATATCGCCTGCGCCTCCAATGCTTCCAGCGGCGGCCACTCCGCGCTGGCGATGACCGCCTGCGCGCGCTCCGGTTCACCGCGCAGCCGG
>JAKIYB010000457.1:0-249 GCA_022708765.1 Armatimonadota bacterium
GAGACCATCTCCATCCCGGTGATGGCCGTCCCCTTCTCTCTCGTCTTCTGGCTCGCGGCCCAGTGGTTCGTCGCCGAAACCGCCGCCGTCCTCGACACCGAGCGCCGCCTCTGGGGCACCTACGCCCCCCCGCTGCCGCCACAGGCGAACGCGGTGACCGCGCCACCACCGGTGACCGTACTACCAGCATCCGCGCCGGAACCGATGGCCGCAACGGACGAACCGCCGCAGCCGGAGACGCGGAAGCGA
>JAKIYB010000457.1:266-3862 GCA_022708765.1 Armatimonadota bacterium
GGTGAGGGGGGTACTTATAACACCGCCCTGTGCGGTCCACAGGTAAGATGCAACTTTGAAACAGTATACAGGAGCAATGTAAATGACGGATCAGCTTCCAGGTTTTGTTGAAGCCATCCTCGGTCCGATAACGCAAGGATGGAAATGCACTGACGACGTCTTTATCGTGCGATTTGATAACCAGCCCTTTGCACAAGCGAAGACCTTCGCGACCCTTGGCCTGCACCGTCACCTACTTCAGTCCGGGGAGCGTGAGTACCGACAGGAGCTGTTGTTCTGCGCCTGGGATGATGAGTCTGATGAAGCGCTGTGCCGCTTTCTGGCACAGTTCGTATACAATGTTATCCTGCGCGATCATCAGCCATTACTCCGCGGCGAGGTGGTAGGACCGTCGTCTCCTCTCCTTCCCGAATCAGCGATGACGGCGGTGTGTGCCTCAATCCCCGTGGTCTTCGATGAGCAGTTAACCGTCTACCGCGAGACCACGCCTCCCACTGTCTTTGTCTGGTTAATCCCGATTCGTACGGAAGAAGCGCAGTTTATACACCAGCAAGGATGGGACGCGTTCGAGGAACGGCTGGAAGCTGCTAATCCGGATTTACTTGATTTTCAGCGACAGACAGTCGTGGGGCGGTAGTTTTGTTATTGAGAGGCCTCAATGTTTCGGCGCTGGCGGGCACTTTATTCGGGAAAATGGTGACGGCAACCCCAACAAGCAGAACGAGTGAATTGCCGGTTCGCCAACCGTGCCGGCGCTTGACAACCTGGCGGACAAACCCGCATCATGAACGTGGTCATTTTTCTCGCGAGGGAGGCAGTGTGATGGCAATGCCGGTACGTATCATGCCGTGCCTGGATATGCAACGGGGGCGGGTGGTCAAGGGCGTGCATTTTGTAGATATTCGCGATGCCGGTGATCCGGTGGAGTGCGCGCGCGCCTACTGCGCCGCTGGCGCGGATGAACTGGCGATGCTGGATATTACCGCCACCGTTGAAGGGCGGGAGACGATGCTGGACGTGGTGAAGCGCGTAGCCGCCGTGGTCACGGTACCCTTCACCGTAGGCGGCGGCATCGCCACGGTGGAGACGGCCGCGCGCGTGCTGGAAGCCGGGGCGACCCGCGTCTCCACCAGCAGCGGCGCGTTTCGCCATCCCGAGGTGATTGCCGCGATGGTGCAGGAGTTCGGCGCGGAGCGGGTGACGGTGGCCATTGACGTGGATCTCAACCCCGCGCTCCCCTCGGGATACGAGGTCTACATTGACGGCGGGCGCACCGCGACGGGAACCGACGCGATCGCCTGGGCGCGGCAGGTAGACAGCTACGGTGTGGGATGTATTCTTCCCACGAGCAAAGTCGGCGACGGCGCGCGCACCGGCTATGACCTGCCGGTCATTCGTAAAATCGCCGACGCGGTCAGCGCGCCCGTGGTCGCCTCCGGCGGCGCCGGCACCCTGGAACATTTTTACGACGCCGTTGACGCCGGCGCGTCCATCCTGCTCGCGGCGTCCGTCTTCCACTTCGGCCTCATCGGCATTCCGGAACTGAAAGCGTATCTGCGCGGCAGAGGCGTCGCCATCGCCGGATAACGCGCCGCAAGCCGTCGCGGACGCGGACGGGATGTTCGTCCCCTCCTTTCGCTCTTCGTATTGACCGCGCGAGGAAGCGAGGGATAGAATGGAGGGCGATGACAGGGCACACCGGACATTTACGCCTGGCGCGATCGCCGCGCAAGCAAGACGGCGGCCGCCGCCATGCTCATAATTACTACCTGCTGGGCATGCGGCGGGCGGACGCGGGCGCCGGGGAGGAGGCGCGGGCGCACCTGCGGCGGGCGTTGGAGTTCGACCCCGCGTTCCTGCCGGCGCTGCGCGCGCTGGCCGAGTTGGAATCGGGCGCCGGCGATTTCCCCGCCGCCGAACGCTGGCTGCGGCAGGCGCTGGACGCCGCCGGACCGAACGCCGACCTGTACTTTCAACTGGGCAACGTCGCCCTCAACCGAAACGACCCGCGGCGGGCGCTGGAGGCGTACCGCCAGGCGGAGGCGCTGGAAGACGCCACGCCGGAGCTGCGCTTCAACATCGGCCTCGCCTACCTGTTCATGGGCGCGAATACCGAGGCGGAGGCCGTCTTCAACGCGCTGGTCCTGGAGCAGCCGGCGAATGCCCGGGTGTGGGACGCGCTGGGCTGCGCGCGCCGCCAGCGCGACAACGCCGCCGGCGCGGAAGTCGCGTTCGTGAAAGCCCTGGAACTGGACCCGGCGCTGAACGACGCGCGCGACCACCTGGCGCAACTGCTGATGGAGACCGCCGACCTCCGCCGCGCGCAACAGGTGCTGGAAAGCGCGCTGAAGATCGAGCCGGAACGCCGCAGCAGCCTGCACCTGCTGGGCATGGTGTATGCCACGTTTCATGATTACGCGTCGGCCGCAGCCTGCTGGCGGCGGCTGGTTGACCTGGGGCAGGCGTCGCCGGAGGTGTATCAGTCGCTGGCCGCCGCCTGTCTGCGCCTGAGCGACCGCGCGCGGGCGGGCGCCGCGCTCACCGAGATGCTGCTCCTGTACCCCGAACACGCCCAGGGGCACGTACAACTTGGACTGCTGCTGCTGGATGAAGGGGAGATCGCGGACGGCTGCCGGCATCTGGACGCCGCCGAACTGCTGGCCCCCGATGACCCCGCCGTGCGCCAGGCGCTGGCCGCCGCGCGCGCGCTGTTGGCGCGGCGGCGTTGATTGCCCGCACCCCCTGTCTCCGCGCCCCTTTCACCCGAAACTCCTGTTTCCTAACGGGTGTTTGCAAAGTCGGCAGAAGTATGGTAGGATTAATCAGCCCCGGAGCACCCGCTCCGGAAACGCACCGATATCTAACCAATGCGAGAGAAAGAGGAGGCGACGATGGAAGGACTGACCAGGCGGCAGCAAGAAGTGTTGTCGGGCATCCGGGCAATCCTGCAGGACACCGGACATCCCCCGACAGTGCGCGAACTCGGCGAGAAACTCGGCCTGCGGTCGAGCTGCACGGTGCAGCGGCACCTGGAAGCCCTTGAGCGCAAGGGATTCATCCGCCGCAACCCGACGAAGGCGCGCACCATCGAAATCACCCGCGGCCCGAAACCGCTGTCCCGCGAGGCGGCGGACGGCGGGCTGGTGTCGCTGCCGGTCGTCGGCATCGTCACCGCCGGCCTGCCCATTCTGGCGGTGGAGAACGTCGAGGATACGCTGGCGCTGCCCCGCACGCTGGTGAGCGACGGCGAGTGCTTCGCGCTGCGCGTGCGCGGCGACAGCATGATCAACGCCGGCCTCTATGACGGCGACCTGGCGGTGGTGAAGAAACAGGAAACCGCCGGCAACGGCGACGTGGTGGTGGCGCTGCTTGACGACGAAGCGACGATTAAGCGCTTCTTCCGCGAAAGCGGCCGCGTGAAGCTGCAGGCGGAAAACCCCGCCTACGAGCCGATCATCGTGGACAAAGTGGCGATTCTCGGCAAAGTCGTGCTCAGCATCCACAAATTCTGACAACGATTCCTCGCGTTGGCTGTCTAATACTACTACCGTATATCACATTCACCACCCCCTGAAGGAGGTGGCGAACCAGGGCAA
>JAKIYB010000458.1:0-247 GCA_022708765.1 Armatimonadota bacterium
CCCCCGCCGAAGAAAGCGCCTGCACCGATATCCTCTTCCGCGAGACCACCACTCTCGGCATCCGCCGCCAGCCCTACACCCGCACCTGCCTCCCGCGCGACACCCGCACCGTAGAGACGCCGTATGGTCCCGTCCGCGTGAAAGTGAGCCACTGGGCTGAGACAGAGCGCGCCGATCCGGAATACGAAGATTGCAAACGCCTGGCGGAGGAGCATGGGGTGGCGCTGCGGGTGGTGTATGCGGCGGC
>JAKIYB010000458.1:313-3856 GCA_022708765.1 Armatimonadota bacterium
GGAACCAACGCGCCACGGAGGGCGCGGACTACGACGAAGAAGGCTACCCGCCCAGCATCCGCCGCATCACTTCCAGCAGGTTCACCACCAGCATGCCGTGCCCGTCATGCAGATAGGCGCCGATCTGCGCGATGAGGGAATAGGCGAGGGCGAATTGCGCCAGCGCGAAACCAGCGACCATGAACTGCCCCACGCCGATGATGCCGATGCCGAACTGCGCGATGGTGATGACGCCGATGGCGAACTGCCCGATGGCGATGATGCCCCGCGCCGGCACCGGCCCGCGCCCCGGCCGGTACTTGAAGGAGATATGCACCAGCGGCCAGCCCAGCAGCGTCGTCGCCGACTTATATTCGAACCCATAACCGTCCCACTTCTCCCGCGCGGGATACGGCGCCCCGCACTGCGGGCACGCCATCGCCTGCTCGGACACCATGTGAGCGCATTCACGGCAGGGTTTCATGGGCTTGACTCCTTGAATCACCGCTGGTTGATTGCGATACCATACATGCTGTTTGCCAGGCTGGCGATGGCACCTGCCAGGCAAAGCACCAGTGCAATCCTCGCGCGCTTTGTTCGTGTCTTTTCCAATAGAGGCGCACTGATAATGGTACCAGCTACGGAGACCGGGATGCCAACGATTGGCAGCAACCATGCAACGAGCCCAATGCTGCCGAGAACCAGACCGGCTGTCATTTTACCGTCTGTTGTCTCGCCAGGCAGCGGATCATTCGACATGCGTGCTGATTTTATAAGTGCGACAATCCCCGCACTTATAGCGCCGGCAATTCCACCCCAGATAGCGTTGAGCAGTATCCCGGCATGCATACCGCTAGTACCGATAACAATCACCGGCACCACGCATAACACTGAAACGATGGTTTCCCAGGTAGCTGGTTTTGACTTCCGGGGTGGTGCTTTCTGTGCCAGAGTACCAGCGCAATGTGCGCATGTTGCATTCGGTGCAGAAAGATCACGTCCACATTGTTCACAGAATGCCATCGAAGCCTCCTTTGCTTCATTGCCACCTAACCATCACGCCCCCGTATAATACACCTTCGTCTCCGGCGCCGTCACCTCCACCGTGATCTCGGTCAAGCCCTCTCCCAGCTTCTCGCCGGAGAGTAGATCCGTTACCGTTCGCGGGGTCGCGAACTTGATGGTGCGCGGGCCGGATTTTACGGAGTGGAGGCTCACGATGCTGTCGGAGGCCTGGATGACATCGTCTTCCTCGCACCACACGTGGCAGCCGCCCCAGCGGGCGAGTTCGCGCAGCAGGTTCGCCGGCATGGGCAGCGCGGCGGTCCAGGCGATTTTGTGCGTGCCGTGGTCCTTCACGAAGAGACCGGGACGGTTGAACGCCCAGTTCACCACGCCCATGCCCACCTTCTCCGTGACGGGATCCACCGCGCCCTTCGCCGGGGCAAGCAGCGGGCCATACGGCAGCGGATCGCCGTAGGTGAGCGACGCCGGCAGCGCCTGCGCGATGGGGTGCGGCCCCTGCAGGATGACGTGGTGCTGGCTGTGCCCACGGAAGAGTTCCATCCGCACACCCAGCACTTTGCCGGCCCATTCGGCGGAGAGCGTCTCCCCGTCGGTGATGCCGGTGGCGGGGCCGAAGATGCTCAGGCGGCCGTCGCGGAAGACCTTGCGCCGCAGCAGGTCGAGACGCGCGTCGTCCACCATGAAGAGGTTCGGGAAGTAGTAGGCGCGGTAATCCGGCATCGCCGCCTTCTCCAGGTCGGAGAGCAGGTAGATGCGGTACGGGATGCCGCAATGCGCCAACCCGTTGACCCGCTGCCAGATGCAGGCGAGATTCTGGTAGCCGCTGGTGCCGTCCTCCCATTGTGGGCTGCTGTCGTCCACAATCATCGCAATTGCGTGCTCCGTCTCCACGTGCGGCAAGCACGGCGCCCGATCGAGCAGCTTCACGCAGGGCGCCAGCCCCTCCGCCTGAATAGCCGCGTCGTCGAAATACGCGCCGCCGCCGGAGCCCCACTCGTCCATACCGGCGCGCGACAGGCACCACGCCGCGTTGCGCAGCAGTCCGGCGCGCACCTCTTCGATGGTCTGGAAGGCGCCCACGCACCGATCCTCGCCGCCGGTGGGGCTGAATGTGCGCGAGTCATTCTCAACGATGCAGGTCTTGCCGCGGATGAGCATGGACTCGTGCATCCCCTCCGCTTCCCAGCCGTAGCCGACCGTCCGCGCGGTGTAGTCGGCGGGCGTCCACAGCAGATCGAGGCCGGGTTCATCGAGCAGTTCTCCCACGTCAATGCTGCCGCTGGCGCGGAACATATCCAGGAAATCGGCCCCCGGCCCCATGCCCGCGAAGAACAGGTTGTGCTGCCAGCCCAGCATGTGCTGCTTGCACATGTCAATACCAAACGGCACCGGACGGGTGCGCGTAGATGCGTTAACGGCGCGGATGATCGCCCGATACCAGCGGAGGAAGAGGTCGCGCTGCAGGTCAAAGTAGTCGCGAAAGCGGCGAAGCTGGTTGCCCGCGATGAAGTGTTCCACCCCGGCGCGGGCGGCGACCAGCTCCGGGTCATGCGGCACGCGCACCGTGTCGAAGGTGATTTCGTCATCCTCCCATGCCGCGCGCAACGCCGCTTCATCGGCATATTTGCCGCGCACGTAGGCGCGGAAGGCCGTCTGCATCGCCGGGCTCACGTCAAAGATCATGCCGCCGACGTTCGTGCAGGTCAGCCCCTCGCCGCTCATGCCGAAGGTGTAGAGGAAGACGCGGTCCGCCCACGGCTGCGCTTCGATCCAACCGAGGAGATGGCGAATAGCCGCGCAGACGTCCGCCAACCCCTTTTCCGATGCCAACGAAAGCTGCGGACTGGTGAAAGGCCGACCTTCGCCGGTATAGTTCTGCTGGGCGTGGCCGGGATTAGCCCTGTACCAGGCATCCGGCACGTGGTCGCCAAAGCGCACCCAGAAGCGCGCCTCGGGGTCAATCTCCAGCAGCGCCGGCGCCTGGTGTTCCAGGCAATAGCGGCCATCATGCGGATCGGGCACGGGATATTCGCCGTCGCCGGTCCAGAAACGGCTGTCGGCAAAAATGCCGTTGTGCCAGTGTACCGGCTGGATACTGTAGTTATGAATGCCGCTCCCCGCGAACTGCCGCGCGCGGTCCACCGGGTCGCTGGCAATCGCCTGCGAGATTACCTCGCCGTTGTAGACGAACACGGGACGCCCCTGGCGAATCTCCAGGTGGCAGGTCGCGGAAGCGGTGGTAGACATGGCATGGCTCCTTCATTCAGCGCTGTGAAGGTTTTTCGGGGTGTTGCAGGTAACTCCTGCTGAAGCGCGAAAGACGGGTGTTGCATGTGTTGCAAAGGAGGTGCCGATGTCCGTTACTCTCACCTCTCGCGACCGCACCCTCATGCTGCTCCGTCGCGAGCTGCCCGACCGCATGGGGCTGTTTGACCACTTCTGGCCGGAGACGATTCGCGATTACTGGCTGAAGGAAGGCTTTCCGCCTGATACGAATCCCGAAGACTATTTTGGGTACGATCTGCGTTTCGGCGGGGG
>JAKIYB010000459.1 GCA_022708765.1 Armatimonadota bacterium
GGCGAAGCGGATGCCCTCGGCGAGGGTATACATCACCGCATTCACATCATCCATCTTCCCATCTTTATACAGTTTCCACGGCGCCTGCTCTTCGATAAAGCGATTCAGGTAGCCCAGTAGCTCCCAGACCGCCTTCAGCGCCTCCATGTAGTTCACCACTTCGCCGCCTAGGCAGCTCTCCATCTGTTTAGCGGCATGCAGCGCCTCGGGCAATACATCGGCCTGCATGGGAATGACACCGTTGCAGTAGCGGCCTAGCATCGTCACCGTGCGGTTCACCAGGTTGCCCAGGTCGTTCGCCAGGTCGCTGTTGTAGCGCCGGTACAGCGCTTCCAGCGAGAAGTCGCCGTCCATCCCGAAAGGCATCTCGCGCAGCAGGAAGTAGCGCAGGCTGTCCACCGCCACGTCAATATCGGCGCCGGACGCATCCACAATCTCCTGCGAGAGGTCCAACGGGTTGATGCGGAAGCCCTTGCCGCCGTGCTTCGACTTGCTGATCTTCTCCCCGCCGATTGTCCAAAAGCCATGCGCCACCACCGTTGCCGGCAACGGCAAGCCTGCTGCCATCAGCATCGCCGGCCAGAGCGTGGCGTGGAAACGGGTGAAGATATCCTTGCCCACGATATGCACCGCCGGCCACCACAACGCGAATTTCGCAGTGTCGGTCGGATAACCGGCGACGGTGATATAGTTGATGGGCGCGTCGAACCAGACATAGATGACCAACCCCTCGCTGTTCGGCAGGTGCGCCGGTACCGGAATCCCCCAGTCCGACTTGCGGGTGATATTCACGTCGCGCAGGCCACCCTTGATGAACTGCACCGCTTCATTCTTGCGGAACTCCGGCTGCAGCCAGTTCGGGTGCGCCTCGATGTAATCGAGCAGCGGCTGCGCATACTTGCTTAGCCGGAAGAAGTAGCCCGGCTCCTTCATCCATTCCACCGCGCGACCGCAGTCCGGGCACTTGCCCTCTTCGAGCTGCGTTTCCAGGAAGTGCGTCTCGCACGGCACACAGTACCAGCCTTCATACTCGGCATAATAGACATCGCCATTCTCATACAACTGCAGAAACAGCGCCTGTGTCGCCTCGTGATGCCGTGGTTCGGTGGTGCGCACGAAGTCATCGTAGGCGACGTGCATCCGCCGCCACGTCTCAATGAACGCCGCCGCCATCTCGTCCACAAAGGCAATCGGATCAGCGCCGCGGCTGGCCGCTACCCGCGCCACTTTCGTCGCGTTCTCATCGGTCCCCGTGGAGTAGAGCACCGTGTCGCCCATCATGCGGTGGAAGCGGCTCACCACATCCGCCGCGATGGTCGGGTACGCAGTGCCAATATGCGGTACGTCATTTACATAATAGATCGGCGTCGTCACGTAGTAGTTGCCCACAGGTCGTCTCCTCGCGAAACGGACGGGCAATGCCGCCCGTCCGGGGTTCTTGGGAAATCCTAGCGATGCCTATTGTAGCAGAAATCGCGAGGGGGCGGAAACGATGCCCGCTTGCGTAAGTGCGCTCATATCAGTATGCTAGGCGAAATCACCGCTCTCAGGAGGCTGCTATGCTCCCCCGCCCCGATCTATGTGATGCCTTAACTCCCACCGGCGTCAAGGTGTTCCAGTTGACGACCAACCCACAGGTGCCCTGTAGCCATATCTATATGGAAGCACAAATCTTCACGCCAGACTCCCAGCGCTTCCTGATGCACTATCATGGGGCAACTCACTGGGGCGACCGGGAGGACCCACGACATCGTTACCTGTTGTGCGATGTCGCAGATGGAACAATGACCGAGTTGATCGCAGAGGTGGGCGCCATCGCGCCCTCAGTGACACCCGACGGCACAGCGGTCTACTACTTTGTTGATCGAACGCTCGCAGGGGGCGCCATTACGCTGAAGCGGGTGAATATCGATAGCATGGAACGCGAGACGGTGATGATGATTGACGGATGGCTGCCCGGAATAGGCTTTCGGCCGAGTAAGCTCTATTCCCTCTCCACTATCTCCTCCGATGGAAAACGGCTGGCAATCTCATGCTTCCTGGGCGACGGCGTACATGAAGGCGCGCCCTTCGGCCTGCTCGTTTTCGATCTGGAGCGAGCCGAAGTGAATCTGGTGCTGTCCGGCCCGACCTGGTGTAACATGCATCCGCAATATTGTCGCTCGCTCGATCCTGATGCGTGTCACGACATTCTTGTTCAGGAGAATCACGGCAATCGCTGCAATGCGAAAGGGGAGATTCAAATCCTCGTCAGCGGACTGGGGGCGGATATCCACATCATCCGTGACGATGGCATGGACTTTCGCAACATGGCCTGGGGACGCGATAGCCGTGAATTCTGCCAGGGGCACCAGTGCTGGATAGGCCATGAGACGCGCGCCATCACCTCCACCTTCACTGAACCGGAACATGAGTGCCGGCTGATCGCTGGCAAGGCGGCGCCTTTCCTCGACCACACCGGTAGCGCCACCGCAGACGCGTTCCGTCTGGACATGAGCCGGCATATCCCTACCCCGCGCTTTTTCCACTTCGCCACTGATATCGCCGGCCAGCGGTTGATCACCGATACCTTTGATCCCGAAGCCGGCAGCAGCCTCTACCTCGCTGACCTTCCCACCGACAACGGCTCACTCAGCAACTATACATATCTACTCAACACCCGAACAAGCTGGCAAAAAGGCGCTCACGCCCACCCTTTCCTCTCACCAGATGGGAAAACAGCGTTCTTCAATTCGGATGAATCGGGAACGCTGCAGGCGTATATGGTGCGGCTTTGCTGAACAGGAGAGCCTCATTGGTAGTGCGCCACGCAGTGCAGCGAAGTGGCGCTACGCCGGCGTATACCTGCACCCGTTAGCGCCACTTCGCTGCGCGGCATGGCGCACCAACAGCCGGGGCTGTTTACCATCGCCGGTCCATATCATGCGGCACCGCGTCGCACGTCTCCTGATACCAGGTCAACATGCGCTCCTTCAATCCAGCCAGTATGTCGGTGTATGCGGGATCGTCAATGACGTTTTGGGTTTCGCCTGGATCGGCTTTCAGATCGTAGAGTTCGTCCAACTCGCCGTAGCGGCGCACGTATTTGTGGGTATGCGTGCGGCACATGGCGGCCTTCGTATGTTCCGGTCCCTCATGCACCTGCCAGTACTGCCGCGGCCAGTAGAGGCCGGACGGGTCCAGCGTTGGGTTGCTTTCCAGTTCGGTACACTGCGCCTCGCCCGGCAGGCGGCCGCCTTCGCAAAAGACGGCATCACGGTGGCTGTCTGTTTCGCCGGTGAGCACTGGCAGAAGTGACTTGCCGAAGTGGCTGTGCGTCGGTTCGAGGTTCGCCAGCGCTTCCACCGTCGCCGGGAAGTCAATCAACTCCACCAGTGCATCACTCACCCGCGGCTGCACGGCGACATCCGCTGGCGGCTTGATGACGAACGGCACACGCGACAGGCAATCTTCAAAGGTATTCTGCGTTTTCTCTACCAGCCCGTAGTCGCCGGTAAAATCTCCGTGGTCGGAGAAGATAAAGATAGCGGTGGTGTCGTACTGCCCCGTATCTTTCAAAGCTTGGATGATCAGGCCGAGTTGATGGTCTACCCGCGCGCACATGCCATAGTAAGTCGCGCGCAGTTCCCGCCAGCGTTCCTCCGACCATCCCTGCATGTTCTGCAGTTCGCGCAGTCCGAGCAACAGGCTTGGTTTCTGCGCCCATTCGTTATCGGTGGGCAGGAAGCGGTCAGGAATCGCCGCCCGGCTAATCATGCTGTACCAGGGATCCTCCACCCCGTAGGGCGGATGCGGATACGTCAGCGGCAGATAGAGGCAGAACGGCTCTTCGCGCACTCCCTGGCGG
>JAKIYB010000045.1 GCA_022708765.1 Armatimonadota bacterium
AACCCAGGAATCCCGCACCCCCGGTCACACAGACGCGCGTATCATGCCAGGTTTTCATCACACATATCCTCCTACCAGCGGTCGCTCATCGGCGACCCGCCGCATATCTGCATCCACCATCATCGTAACCAGGTCCGCAAAGCTGACTTCCGGCACCCACCCGAGCCGAGTTCGCGCTTTACCTGGATCACCAAGCAGCAGGTCCACTTCCGCTGGCCGATAGAAATGCGGGTCCACCACTACATAGTCTTCATAGTTCAACCCGACATGCGCGAAGGCAATCTCACAGAAGTCACGCACGCTATGGGTCTCGCCCATGGCAATGACGTAGTCATCCGGTTGGTCCTGCTGCAGCATTAGCCACATCGCACGCGCTGAATCACCTGCAAAGCCCCAATCGCGCCTGGCATCAAGATTGCCCAGGCGGAGTTCCCGCGCCAGGCCGTGTTTGATGCGAGCGACGGCGTCTGTGATTTTGCGGGTGACGAATTTAAGGCCGCGCCTGGGTGACTCGTGATTGAAGAGGATGCCGTTGCTCGCATGCAGTCCATAGGATTCGCGGTAATTGACGGTGATGTAGTATCCGTAAACTTTCGCAACGCCATACGGCGATCGGGGGTGGAAAGGGGTCGTCTCACGCTGTGGTACCTCGCGCACTTTCCCAAACATCTCGGAAGTGGAAGCCTGATAAAAGCGGGTATCCGGTTTGACGCGACGGATAGCTTCAAGGAGTTTCGTCACACCCAAGGCGTTGAACTGAGCCGTCAGGACTGGTTGGTCAAACGATGTTGGCACATAGGACTGCGCGGCGAGATTGTATAATTCGTCCGGCTCAACCTTTTCAATAACCGTGAGCAGGCTGTATTCATCCAGCAGGTCCGCTTCTAGCAGTGTGATGGCATCGCGAATGGCAGCGATGCGTTCATAATTCTCCCAGGAGAGGCGTCGGACCATGCCATACACCTCGTAGCCTTCGTTCAGCAACAACTCGGCGAGATATGACCCATCTTGACCGGTGACGCCGGTAACTAATGCACGTTTCATCATTGCACCATCTCCTTCATTGTCTCGAGCTTCAGGCGTTCGGTATCGCCTTCGCTCAAATCATCTCCGACTTGTACTTCAATCATCTTCAGCATGCCTGTACCGATATTGGTCAGGCTGTGAGCGGTTCCGGGGGGAATGAAGAGGCTTTCACTGGCGGACAGGGTGATTATTTCGTCATCGCGCCACACGACCGCGGTGCCTTCCACCACAACCCAGTGTTCACTGCGCTGTTGATGTCGCTGCAGCGCTGTTTGGGCGCCAGGATACACTTCAATAAGCTTAATCTGATACCGCGAACCGCGTAGCAGTGTTTCCCACCGCCCCCACCTGCGCATGCGCACACAGGGTTCCGTCAGTTCCATGGCGCCAATCTGGCGCAGCGCTTCCACCACCGCACGCACTTCCTGACAACGATCCTTCGGGCAGATAAACGTGGCATCACGCGTATCCACCACCAGCAGATTCTCGACGCCCAGTGTCGCCACCAGACGCTCCGTGGTGTAGATGGTGACATCATTTGAGGCGATGTCCACGCCACGCCCGATACGAATATTGCCATTGGCGTCCGCCGTGCCCAGGCTTTCCAGTGCCAACAGTGAGCCGACATCCTGCCACTGCAGGTTCGCGGGAATCACTGCCACGCGCGAGGAGTGTTCCATCACCACGGTGTCAATAGAACAGGCGGGAAGCGCGGCAAAACGCTCGCGATGCCGGTCCGTCAGCCAGGCTTCCGGCGGGTCAGACGCCAGTGCCTGACATGTTTCGACGATCTGCTGGCCCTGCGATCCCTGTACGGCCAATTCCGCCAGCAACGTTTCCGCGCGAAAGCAGAAGATGCCTGCGTTCCAGTAAACCTTCGGTATTTCCAGTAAAGCCTCCGCCTGTATACGGTCCGGCTTTTCCACGAAACGGTCTGCACGACGGGGATGTGCTTGACCGACCTGGCCGATGTTGAGTTCCTCACCGGCAACGATGTAGCCGTATCCGGTCTCAGGCCGTGTCGGTGTCAGGCCGATAGTCGCCAGAAAGTTATTTTGCGCCAGCAGCACCGCCGCCTGCACGGTATCGGCCCACGCGCCATTGCCTTCCAGTATATGATCGGAAGGGAGTATAAAGAGCAGTGCGTCTGGATCCTCGGCCTGCAGGACAGCGGCTGCATACGCCAGCGCGGGCGCGGTGTTTCGTCCCACTGGCTCGACGAGAAAGCGCATGGTGGTATCGCTGCCGGCAACGGTCTCATCCAGATGCCTGCGCAAGGGGCCGACAAGCTGCTCATTCGTCACCACGCAGACGGGATTAGGTCTCATGCCCAGAAAAGGGCGGATACGCTGGATTGTCTGCACCACCAGCGATTGTGTGCCGAAGACGGACAGCAATTGCTTGGGATCGCACTCGCGCGAGAGAGGCCAGAAACGCGCTCCGCTGCCGCCGGCCATAATAACGGCATGCAGGTGGGTGACGGGCAACATGAATGGGCGACCTCCCGTGACGAAAATCTGTGACCGATGCATACAAGCCCCACATCGCGGGGCTGAGTGTCACACATATGCCCGGCCCTGTCAAGGACGAAGGCTATCTTATTACTGCTGTTGCTCCAAACCCTTTGCTTTCCGAACGACAGGGAGTCAGGTTCAGAATTGGGGAGCGGTACCACCTTTCGAGTCGGTAATAAAGAGTGCATCTCTGTAGTGGGTCGTCATGACGTACCTGGCCGGCGCCATCGGTGTCGGCGCTGGTAGGGAATGCCCGCCGTGGCACTCCCGGCGTTACGAGTAAGCAGACTGTATCGGCCTATATCTCTCGGTGGCGGATTCACCGGCGCATCGCTTCGGGAATGCCACGGCGGGACATTCCCTACCAGACGATTGAACGGGATACGAAAAACAAGCACCAACGTGACTACCCACTACACTTATCCTCTTTGCCGAATCACCTTCTCCGCACTCCCTCATGGGGGGACTACGTCGCCAGCTTCGCCGGACAGTGCGGCCCGTGCTCGCGCGGTGCAAGACTTCCACCGACGCCATATTCGGGAAGCTGCAGATCACGCGTTCTCGCCTGCTGCACTCCAGCCTACAGGTTCTGTAGGCTGGAGCCAAGCGATAGTGCAAACACGCTCGCAAGGCTACACAACCTTCCCTCCCTTGCCCAATCCCGTGCGATATGCGACAATGAACGACCGATAAGGGAGGCCTGCCGCCATGTCCACGCCGAAGTCGCTGCCCGAAGACGCCCGTGCCCGCATCGCCGAACTGCGCGTGGCAATTGATCAGGTGGATGAGGAGCTTGTTACGCTCATCAGCCGTCGCGCCGAATTAGCGCGGGGCATCGGCGCGCTGAAGGGCGGACCGGAAGGCATTGCCTTCGTGCCGGCGCGCGAGCGCGCGGTCATCAATCACGCGCTCTCCGTGAACCGCGGCCCACTTCCCAACGACGCCATCCGCGGTATTTTACTGCAGGTCATCGCCTCCTGCCGCAATCTGGAACAGCCGGTGACAGTGGCGTATCTCGGTCCGGAATTCACCTTTAGCCATCACGCTGCGCTGCTGCGTTTTGGCGAGACGGCGATCCTTAGCGCTGCCGATTCAGTAGGTGAAGTCATTGACCTGGTGGAGCACGGCAAGGCGCATTACGGCGTGGTGCCCATCGAAAACTCCACCGAAGGCGTGGTACGCGAGACGCTGGACGCCCTCTACCGCTGCTCGCTGAATATTGCCGACGAAATGAGCGTACCGGTGCGTCACAGCCTCTATGGCGAGGGCGCGCTGGATGAGGTGACCACCGTCTACTCGCATCCGCAGGCGCTCGCACAGTGCCGCAACTGGCTGGCGCGGACGCTGCCGCGGGTGCAGACGCAGCCCACCTCCAGCACAGCTCGTGCCGCCGAACTGGCCAGCACCACGTCGAACGCCGCCGCGATATGCCAGGCGCTGGCCGCCGAACGCTACAGCCTGAACCTTCTCGCGGACCGTATCGAGGATTCGCCCTACAACCGCACGCGTTTCTGCGTGGTCGGCCAGGCGATGAGCCAGCCCAGCGGTGGTGATAAAACCAGCATCGTCTTTTCAGTGAAACACCAGGCAGGCGCGCTGATTCACGCTCTCGCCGTGCTGGAACAGCATGGCATCAACCTCACCCTCATCGAAAGCCGTCCGACGAAAGAAATGCCCTGGCAATATCTCTTCTATGTGGATTTTCAGGGGCATGTGCATGATCCGAAGATCACCGCCGCCCTCGATGCCATGCGCGAACACTGCCTCTTCCTGCGTGTCTTCGGTAGCTATCCGGAAGCGGATGCGCGGTAATCCGAAAACGCGGCTTCTCTGCTTATCCCGCTGCCGGCCGCAGATGGAAGAGCCACCCGTCGCCGGGTTCAAAATTCACCATCAGGCGCGGACCAGCCGTTTGCACGGCTCCAGCAGTATGCGCGCCGAACCGCACCGCCTGCCAGCCGTCATCCAGCGTGAGTTGGATGCGGGCGGCACGAGCAGGATGACGATTCACCAGCAGCAGGTAGCGCTCGCCGGTGGCATCTGTTTGAAAACTGGCGAGGACCGGATCGCCAGCGATCTGCGATACCGGCCGATGCGAGGAATCGCTGCCATACCGCTCCGCACGAAAGCGGCGCGTGCCGCTGGGGATGCACTCGCCGGTGTGATACACGCCGCGCACGGTGAATTCGCGCATGCGAGGACCGAGCAGCGCCAGCCGGCGATTGACGCACCGGAAGATGTCATATCGCGCGGAGGGACAGCCATCGGCATCGAGGATCGCTTCTTCATAATGAGGTGACGTCGCCGGGGTTGGCATGGAGAAATACTGGATCGCTTTCGCACCGTAGGCCAGCGCGGTGAACACCTCCAACCGTACCGTGCCTTCCGTCACCGGGCCGTAGAACCAGATGGAATGCTCGTGCGGCACCGCCAGCACGAAACCCCACAGGGGCAGACCGGTCGCGCGTCCCACCTGTAGCGCGGTCTCCCAGGATTCCCAGTAGCAATCACGGTAGTAAGCGCCCAGTTCCGGCACCTCGAAGCCGCAGTCCGCCGCGTACCAGGACGCCCAGTCACACGCGGGCGGGATGCGGGAGATGGGGTAACAGTCGAAGCTGAGGAACGCGGGCTGGATGACCCGCGCATAGCGCTCCAGATAGTCGGCAAACGAGTCCTGCCCGCGCCCACCAAAACCCAGTGCGTTCACGTAGGCCACTTTTTCCGGCGCCAGCTCGCGCGCCAGCGCGACGGTCTCAGCTACGTCCGGTACGGTAGGACGGTTTTCCCACTCGGTAAAGGATGGTTCGTCGAAGAGATCGAAGCCGAACACGGCGGGATGCGCATGGTAGTCCATTATCGCCCCACGTAACTCATCCCGCCAATCCTCCCGTCGCGACGTATGCACGCGGGGGTCGCAGACCAGCGCCTGTATGCCGGCTTCCGCGGCTAGATCAAGCTGTTGGACAATCGCCTCCCGCGGGCCGCGGCAGGTCATGAAGACGTTAATTCCGCAGTCACGGATATGGGCCATCGTCTCCGGTCGCGACAGCGACGCCGGCAGCGGATCCCAGCCGATAATCGGGAAAATGTCTGGCGTCAGCCTGGAGGGAAGGGTCTCACGCATCATTTCTCCTTCACCGTGACATGTGCAAACGTCGTATTATCACGAAACGCTCCGGTGTCCGGCCCGCGCAGGAAGCAGCGATTGAATGCGAGCGGTGCGCCCGGACCGGAGGCGGTGACGGCAGCGGCGTCCAGCAGGAATGTCTCAGTCTTCGCGTCGAGGAGGAGCGTCTCCATCGGGATGAGGGCGACTATTTCGTAACCCGACGGTTCCAGCGGCGTCACCTGCCAGGGGAAGTCTGGCGCGGTGTCGTCCTTGCCGCTGCGGTGCGCACTAAAGGCCTTCGACCTCGGGCTGGTGGGCCGCAGCACAAGCTGCCGCACGATCCCGTGGTACCCTACCTTCTCTTGTTCATCGCCCGCCCAGGATCCGATCTTCGAAACATACAGGTCAATATTACACTGCTCCCACTTGGCAGCGGCGGGCAGGCAGCGGCCGTCATGCACCACCGCATGCACCGCCAACGCATCATTGGCCAGTGCAAAGCGTATTTCCGCGACCTTGCGGTCCACCTGCCAGATGGTATGGGGCGGCTCCACTGCCAGCGCTGCCTTTACACCATCCAGTGCCAGCACGGGCAGACGAGGAATGGTGATCTCCGCGCGCGCGATATCATCCGGCATCGCGCGCAGCGCCGGCCAGTGGGTGAGGTCGTTGAGATCGAACCCGAGCTGCCGCAGTAGCAGGTGGCTGAAGACGCTGCCGCCCAGCGCGTTGTAGTGCAACCCGTCGCCGAAGTAGCCCATCAGCGTTGCTGGATTCGATTTCGCCCCCATCAGCGGACGCCAGTCCCAGAAGGCGCACTTGTTGGCGGCGGCTACCTCCTTCGCCGCCGCCGCGTATTCCATTGCCGCGCCCGGCCGTGTCTGCCCCGCCTCGGGACAGGCGATGACGAGGATGCCGACGCCGGGGGCGGCGCGCTGCATCTTCCGGATCGTCGTCGTCATCGCCTCGCGATACCACTTCACTACCCCGGCATTATGCATATCGTTCGTACCGAGCATAATGGTGATGAGATCGGGCTTCACTGCCGCGAAAAACGCATTAAACGCCGCTTCATCGGTGGGGGAAAGGTGCACGGATTGCCCCCAGCCGTTGCCCAGCGCATGCACCACCGCGCCGCCCGGTGTCAGGATTTCGCCACGCACGATCAGGGTGCGGTTGCTGTCAAAACCAAGCAGCCCCACCTTGCCGGCAACCTTGCCAATGCGGAACTGTCCGGCAAGGAAAAGCGCGGTGACGCCGTACCCCGGCGCCTCCGCCGCGCAGTCCACACGCATCGCCTCCCAGTCACCGACGAAGATAGAGAATGCTCCTAACCCCGGACCGGTCTGGTAATGCACTTGGTTGCGATAGACTATCTCTCGCGGAAAGGCGGCATGCGTCACGGTGATGGCGGCGTTAGCATCCTCCGTCCCCGTCCAGAAACCGTCCATCGCCCAGTAGGGTGCCGGGGGCGGCGCGTTGCGGCCGGGCGAGGTGTCGTAGTCCGTCCACTTCCCCTCGCGCTTCAGCGCCGGCGCTCCGGGAATCGCCCCGCGCCCCGGCATGAAGGTGAGATACCCCAGTCCACGGTCGCCGTAGCACCCCTGTAACAGCGCGCGCAATCCCACGGTGTAAGTAGGCGCCTCGGTGTTGGAATCACCGAAACAGGCTACCACCAGTGGGTCGCGGCCGGTGTCCGCCGCTGCCACGCCATCACGCCAACTCTGCAGGTGCTCAAGACCGATGATCGGCGGAATTATCGGCGCCTGTGCGAGCGCAAAGCCAGTCAACAGAAGGAACAGGAATGAGAGGTATCGCATGAAACGTAAGATTCGCGTTTTCTCTTTCACCTCCTGCCTGACATACATCGGCCCGGCATCACGCGGATACCGGGCCGACGGTCCCACTGCGTGTAACACAGCCTACTCCGCGATCATCCCCCAACCGAAATTGATGCCGACAAACAAGTTGTGGTCATTGGTGCCGAAGAAGGGACCATTCGTCCAGCCAGCCTGCACGGCGATGGTATCCGTAAGGCCCAGGCGGGCGTAAGCGGACCAGAGTGCCTCAGCGTCCAGGTCGTCGTCCTCCGTCTGATACTCGGCACCAACGCTGAAGTTATTAACGAACCCCGCGCGCACGCCGGCGAAGAAGCGGATAGCGTCGTCATTCAACAGGTCGCTGTCCGTCCAGTTCACGCCGAGAGTCAGATCAAAGGTCGGCTGCCCTTCACCGCCTTCGTTCATCACCATGTCGCCCACCCAGTAGACCTGGGTGATGGTGTCATCGCCCAGCACCGGAAAATCCTGCTGCGCATACTGCGCACCCGCGCCCCAGTTAAAGCCGAGGAGCGGCAGCAGCGGACTGAGCTTCGCATGGATTACCCACATGTCCATGTCTTCCTGCAGCAGGAAAGCGCCGCCGATTTCCACGTTCTCAGTGACGCCGAAGCTCAGGCGCACCGGATATGTATTTTCGATGGGGCCGTCGCTGGTATTGTAGTAGTCCGCCGCCAGGTTGAGTTGGCCGGCGGGAAGCGTTTCCGCCGTGGGCAGCGTCGCCATGCCGGTCGGCCCGGTGAGCGTGGGATAGGCGAAAGCGGCGCCAGCCAGCGCCACCACCAATCCAAGGAGAGTCAGCATTTTCATCTATGTCCCCTTTCGCGGCCGCCGGGGTTACCATGTTGCCCGCCGTCGGCCATGGTCAGGTTGCGAGCCTCATGATGAGCCTCGTGCCGTTTTACGACGCTTTTACTGTACCGCGCACGGGGATGGGAGCGTTGTGGGGAGATGCCGACAAATGGGCGCTGGAAACGACAGGGGACCAAAAAGTGTGTCCCCCCGGTTGCCCGGGGGGACGTTCGTTGCGTTGACCTTTGCAGGTCGGGTCAGCTTACTGACCGAACGCATACTGCAGGGCGATGCTCAGGTCCGCACCCGCCGCGAAGATGCCGGCATAGGCCAGGCGCGCGGTGAGGGCATCGTTGACCGACATGTCCGCATAGACATTCAGGGAGGTGTTGGCGGCCAGGAGATAATCCTCGAGGGCCACTTCAGCGCCGATCTTGCCGTTGTCGAGCATCTTCTCGACGCCCACCGCCAGGGAGACTTCGCTGCTAGCCGCAGTGTCCGGATCGAAGTGCAGGACGGTCCCGACGATATTGATGTCTTCCGCCATCGCGTAGCAGCCGCTCAGGTAGAGAGCCATCGGGTTGGTGTTGCCCGCATCGGCATAGATGGCGCCAGCCGCGAGCTGGAGACCGGCCAGATCAATCGGCAGGGCATACTTCGCGTTGAGCGACCACATGGTGTCGCCAGCCGCGCCGCCATCCTGGAAGCCGAAGCCGACTTCGAGGTTTTCCATCAGGCCGAACAGGACCTGCGTCTGCGGGACATCAGTGGCCGCCGGGGGATCGAACACGGTCACGGACAGGCCTTCGGCGATGGCGCAGTCGGGGACCAGCACGCCGCCGGTGGGGCCGAGCTGGGTGGGGAAGGCGAACGCGACGCTGGCGAGCGCCACGGCCATCCCGAGCACGAGCAGTTTCTTCATATCTTTCTCCTTTGTTCTCCGGGCGCCGTGGTGTCTGCGTTTTCCCACGATGCCCATGATGAGATAACCTCCCACCCGTCCGGGAGGCTTATAGATTCGCCGCTTGCACGGCGTGACGGGCTCCTCGATCAGTGCTATAGGTCTGCGTGCTCGCTGTATAAAGGTGCGACTCGCTTCCCAGGCGCACACCGGAGAGGCAGAGCCTTGCTAACCAGAGAAATATTACGAACACATTGCCGGGTTTGTCAAGCGTTTGCGCAAAAAAATCTAAAAATGTGCCTTTCCTACCCTTGACAGTATCGCCGACGGCTTCATTCAGCACCAGCGTACTATACGCAAAACCAGGGGCATTGCTGCGAAACAACGGGTAGAAATTCGAGAAATTAAGCAGAAAGTCACGGGCGAGAATGTGTCGAGCCGGAAGCCACGCTCGACAGTCCTTCACATGACGGGCACGGTCCCCAACGCGCGCCCCCTCTCGCGCGTAACCCATTCCCCCACCGCCAGAAAGCGGTCCAGCGGCACGGCGATACCGTCGGCCATCGGATTGAGGACGAAGCGGGCGGCGCGCAGGCGCGGGGTGATGAGGCGGGCCGATCTCCGCCGGGTCGGGCAGTACCCAGTAGTGCGGCGGCAGGCAGCCGAGGATGATAAGGTCGTCGCCGAGGACATCCAGCGCCAATTCCCACGGGCAGTCGCCCAGCGGTGGCGGGGTGAGGGTGTGGATGCCATCCAGCCCCGTCTCCCTGATGAGCGGCAGCAGCCCGCGCACGTGGCCGCACATGTGGATGAGGGCCACGCGCCCTTCGCGGTGCATCGCCTCGACAAATGCGCGCTGCGACGGCATGTTGTAGCGCTCGTAAATCGCCGGGCTGATGTAGGCGGTGCTGGTATTCTCCGCCAGCGTCGCCAGCGGACATGGGTGGCGGGCGGCGATGGCAAAGCGCGTCAGCTCCTTCTCTCCCATCAGCGTGATGAGCACGTGCATCAGATCGGGTTCGTCGGCCATCAGGAAGTAAAACGTCTCCACCCCCGCCAGGTTCTCCAACAGCCAGGGGATAACCGACGGCCCAAAGAACTGGGTGGCCACGCCATCCGCGCCGATATCGGCATCAAGATTGGCTACCGCCTCCCGGTCATCCGCCGCTTCCCAGTAGGCGTCCTCCCAGCGCGCGAGGTAGAGGCGCGCATCGTCGGCATTCTTCAGCGGGTATTCGATGGGGTGCCAGTGCGGGCTCATGCGTTCGGTGAGCGTGCCGCGGGCGCAACGCGTCTCGGTAACATGGTTACCCCGGTCATCGGTATAGCGCACCGTCTCCACCCCGGGCATTACCAGCCGGGGCGAGGTGAATCCCCAAGGCGTCCCCCACCCCGCCAGCGAGAAAATGTCGCTGCCGACATGCCGGTAAAAGTCATGCCCGGACATCCCGCGCAACGCATCCGGCAACGCCGACAGCGTCTTGTCATCCACCAGCGTGGTCCACGCCAGCCGGTCGGTCGGTCTCCCCGCGAAGAGCGCGGTGAGACGATCACGGCCAGACATGGGAGTGGCAGCAGGTTGCATGGTTGCAGGTTCCATCTCGGTAACGCACACTATTCTATACGGCTTTCTTATACTCCTGCTTCGTCATTTACGTGAGTAGACGCAGCGCTTGTAAACTGGCGCCAGCCTTTCTGATTTCTTCAGAGCGATTTTTCGAGTTACGAATACGCTCGGGTGATTACCCCCCGTTACCCCCCGTCGTTACCCCCCATTTTTGTGCATTTCTGCAAAATGGGGGGTAACGGTTTTACGTTTTCCTCCTACAGGTCAAGACAGTCGCCGGTGGCGCCGGTCGGCGACAGGTCAACGGTGAGGCAGCCTTCGCGCACCGGCAGCGCCGCCACGAGTTGCTGCTGGGCCAGGTTGAGCTGGCTGACGTGCTGGATGGTCAGCCGGGTGATGCGCGACATGCGCAGTTCGCGCAGGGAGCGGATGGCCATGCGCTGGCAGCGCTCCAGCGCGGGCAGCAGGCGCTCCGCGAGGCGGCTCAGGTACTCGTCCACCTTGTATTGCGACAGGCCGCGCCGGTCGAGCTCATCATGCTGCAGCGGTTGATCGCCGAAGAACTGGGCTTCCGCGCGCGCCTCCGCGTTCCCGAGCATCTCATGGATGCGCAACTGGTGGTAAAAGGCGATGAGCGTCTGGTCAATGAGAAACTTCTCCGCCGAGCCAACGGCCTGGAACTCCTCGATCCAGCGCATGCGGATCACCAGCAGGGCAATCACGAGGGCTGGATCAGTTTGCGCAATACGGCCGATGCGCGTGAGGAAGAACTCGCCGGAGTCAAGGTCGCGTCCGACTTCTTCGATGTAGTGGTCAATGCCGCCAGCGTTTCTAATGCCGACCCAGTCGAGGACGGCGCGGTAGACGTGCTGGCAGCGCTTGACGGCGTCGAGGTAGGCGCCTTCGCTGTCGAAGACGCCGCGCCGATACTCGAGCGCGCCCGCGTCGTCGTCAGGGACGCCGACGCTCGTTTCCGGGACTTCGGTGGGGACAAGTTCATTCGTATCCATGCCATTTCCTCCTTACTCACTTGCAGCGCGCGTTTGGCTTCTCGCGCGCGGTCGAGAAACGCCCGCACGTCATCCACTCGTTCGTGCGGCACGTACTGATAGCGCTTCTTGCCACGGTCATACCAGACCAGGTACCAGTGCGGCCCATGCCGGGATGCCCGGTCAACATGACAGGGACACGACTGCCGACGGCACGTGTAGTAGCGTGCTTTGAGATAACCCGCCATGCTTGGCCTTGCCTTTCTTGTGGAACATGCGTTTGTTTTCGAGAGTATAGCAACGTTTGTTTGGCTTGTCAAGGGGTTTGTGGAAAAATTTTTGTTTGGGGTGGTGGTGCGAGATGGGTAAAGCGGTGACAGACAACGCATTACTGAGGATGGGTGGAAACGACTGGACAGGTCATGCCGGCATAGAAAGCACTGCCCTGATACATCCTCAAGGGTAATGCGCAGTCTGTCACCGCTTTACTGAGCCACAATCGCGAGGGGTGCGGGAAATGCGTTGCAGTCCCCATTTCGGAGACAATACCGTGGGTGGGATACATGGTAATAGGCACGAATTTTTCACGGTGGCGAGGGAACTCCGGGTAGATCATGCACGCAACGGCACGCCCTACACCCCAAAGGATTCAAGCGCGCGGCGTCCCCGTCGTCCCGCGAACGATGAGTTCCGTGGGGAGGATGATGTGTTCGGCGCTGGTGGTGTTGGCGGCGATGAGGCGGGTGAGGAGTTCCACGGCGGTCTGGCCGATTTCCTCCAGGGGGACACGCATGGAGGTGAGGATGTTGCGGCCGGCGTCGTCGCGGAGGGCGTCTACATCATCGTAACCGATGAGGCTGTAATCGCCGGGCACGGTCCAGCCGACGCGGGCAAAGAGGTTGGCGATACGGCAGGCGGCGGCATCGTTGCGGGCCAGGATGCCGGTGATCTCGGGGTGGGCGCGCAGGTAGGCGACCAGCGGGTGGTCGGCAGCGTCTTCGCCAGCCGGGTCCAGGTGATGCGGCGGGAAAGAGGGGCCGAAGGCGATGGGCAACTCGTGTAATGCCGTCGAGCCCAGACCACGGTCGCGGCAGGCGCGCCGCATGCCGTCGCGGCGACGATTTGCGATTTCGGTGCTGCCGGTCATCTCGGGCAGGAAGAGCAGCGCGCGGTGCCCGAGGTCAAGCAAGTGGGCGGCGGAAGCGTAGCCACCGGCTTCATCGTCGGCGATAACCGAGGCGTACCCCGGCATAGCGTGCAGCAGGAAGACGATGGGGAAGGTGGCGAGATCATAATGCGTACTCAACCGCTCCAGCAGGATGGCGGCGTCGCGCTGTGCTTCGAAGGCGATGAGGCCATCCACCTCGCCACGCGCGAGGGTGGGCGGCAGGAAGGGCAGCTCTTCCGGCGATTCGTACCAACCAAGTAGCGGCAGCATGAGCATGCCGTAGCGCTCGCGGGTGAGCACTTCAGAAACGCCCTGGAAGAGTTGGGCAAAATAATTGGCGCGAATGAAGTGCGCGGGCAGCAGCACGGCGGCCAGTTGGTTGAGCACCTTGCCGCCGCGGCCCATCATCACCAGCCGGCGAGCGGCGTGGTTGGTGGCGGGGTCATACCCCAGTTCTTTGGCGGCCGCCTGCACGCGCGCAACGGTATCCGGGCTGAAACGCGGGTCGCCGCGCAACACGAACGACACCGTACCCACAGACACGCCGCAATGCGCGGCAATGTCCTTGAGCGTAACACGGGCGCGTGGTTTCGTGGGCGTGGCGCACATAATATATGGTATTTTACGCATTTTCACTTGAGTCGTCCAGCGGGGCGGGAGGGTGAATGGCCAACAGGGATGATTCACCTTTTCACCGCACCACCTCCCAGATGACCATCGCCCAGTGACCGAGTGGGGGGAGGGTAACGCTGGATGTCTTCGGCAGGTACGTTTCAAACGGCACGGCATCCGGCCGAACAACGATGATTTGGGCAATGCGGGCACCGGAGACGGGGCGATAGGCGACGGTAACCGGGCCAGAGCGGGGCGAAAAGACCGTCTCGCCGATGCTGTCGCTGCCGGACGGGGTGACGAGATGGAGGATAACGAAAGTCTGCGTGGGCGACACCTCGCGAACAGTGAGGAAGCGTCGCAGCTTCGCGCCGGTCACGGTGACCCGCTTGTCGGGATCGGCGAATCGCAGCGCCGGATCCCAAAGCATCCCCGACCAGCGGGTGAGGAAGGCACCCCAGTTCGCGCAGCCGGGGGCATCAATTTCATCGGCGGGGTGAGTGCCGGCGATGAGGCTGTAGACGAGCTTGTAATACGCCTGCGCGGGCGGCAGGTAGGCGGTATTCAGGCGGGCGTAATAGTGTCCACCGGCGGCGCGCACATGGGCAGCCGCCGCGCGCTCCGCGGCCAAGAACTCCGACCAGGTGCGGTACATCGTCTCGCCGTTTTGCCAGAAGCGCAGGCTCTCCTGCACTACAATGCCCCCGTGCAGCGGGGGAAGCGCACCGACGGGAGAGACATCGGTAGACAGCGCATGGCGCGCGAGGGGGAACGGCGGCCGGATATTTGCCGGCACATCGGTGAAGCGGATCGCATCCCAACCGTAACGCGTAACGCTCGCGGCAAGCTGGCTTTTCACATGCGCAACCAGCCCCTGCCGCGTCCAATCCGCATCGAGTGCCATGACACCGGGGTGGATATTCCCCTTGCGCCATGCAGGATCATTCCAGCCTTTCAGCGCGGCGGAATCCCAGGGACCGAGGGGGCGTGGGGCGCCATCATCGCCTTTGCGGAACCACTCCGGATGCGCCTTCGCCAGCGCCTGGGCCGGTGGGCCGGCGGGGTTGAGCGACACGCCGGCGACGGCGCCGATACCGCTCGCGTGCGCCAGCGTCACCAACTCCTTCAGCCCGGCGTCATCTTCACGGGCGCTACCGGCGGCAGTTGCGCGCACTCACCGGGCGACCAGCCGGGGAGATCAAGCCAGGTGGCATAGAGAGCGCGGGCGCGGGCGATGGCGGCTGGGTAGCGCTTCAGCCCGGTATGCAAGGCACTACCGAAGTCCACGCCAAGGCCAGCCTCGAAGGGATTATCGGCGATGGTGAAGGCTTCGTCGGCACTCTCGCGCAGGCCGTCGGCGGTGACGGTAAAGCGCGCGCCCGCGCCCCAACGACCGTTGGCGGTGAAGGGCACCTCCAGCATACGCTCCTCACCAGCTTTCAGCGCCAGCGGCGTGGACGGAAGAATCATCTCCACGTCGGACAGGTTGCGCACCAGTTTGCC
>JAKIYB010000460.1 GCA_022708765.1 Armatimonadota bacterium
GGAAGACGGATGACTGGGTGGTGCGTACCGCCAACATCCCCACCCCCGTCTCGCTGGGCGACGGCCGCCTCTTCCTTTCCGGCGGCTACGGCGCGGGGAGCATGATGATCCGGTTAGTGGAGAAGGAAGACAGCATCACCATTGAAGAGCTATTCCGCAAGCGCGAGGCGGAATTTGGCGCTTATCAGCAGACGCCCATTTACTACAATGGTTATATTTACGGCGTCATCGTGAACGGCCAACTCGTGTGCATGAAGCCGGACGGCGACATTCTTTGGAAGAGCGGCACGGCGAACCGCTACGCCTGGAACGCCTACACACTTGCGGGCGGCATGCTCTACCTGCTCAACGACAGCGGGGAGTTGAGCCTGGTCACCGCCACACCGAGCGGTTTTTCTCTGCGCGGCAAAGCGAAAGTGCTCGACGGCAAGGAACTTTGGGGGCCCATCGCCATCGCCGGCCGACGCCTGCTGGCCCGCGATCTGACGACGATGGTCTGCCTAGATATCGGGGCACAGCCATGACGCGCCAGGCCGTAGACCGCTGGCTGGGCGCGGGAGTGCTGGCCGTGATCGCCGTTACCGCGATGACGGCGTGGTGGCTGCATCGGCAGGTCAAGCACGTGCCGGCAGGTGCGAGCATCCCGGTGACCGTGCAGGCAACGGCGTATCGTGAAATTACGACGATACCCGTCACCATTGACCAGCCTGCCGCGCTTATGGTTGATCGCGGCACGGTCTATATCGCGGGGAAGAAAGCCATCCAAAAGCACCGCCGTCGCGGTCCGCGGATGATCGGAGATGATACTCCGACAACAGTATCTGGGAGCGTCACGGCCATCACATACAGCAGCGCTTCGCATTCAGCCTATCTCGCCATGCATGACGCGGTGACTCCCTGGCTGGAAGGCGTGACCCAGGAAGGCTGGCCCACGCAGCCCGGCATGCGGATTACCGGCCTTGCCACGTTTGAGGATACCGTGTGGGCGGCGGATGCGGGGAACAGACAGGTGAGCGGCTTCGGTCTCGACGGGAAGATTATCCGCACACTGGCAAAGAAAGACGAGGAGAAAGGCATTCCCGGTTTACTGCTACCGGGAGGACAGTTTGATCTCGCGGTGAACCGGAGGGGCGAACTTTTCATCACCAATCCCGGACGGCATCGCATCGAGGTATTTGACCGTAAAGGGACGCTGCTGCGTAGTTGGGGGGTAGCGTCAATGCAGCCCGGCGGATTCAGCGGCTGCTGCAATCCCGTCGCGCTGGCAGTGATGCCTGATGGCTCGATCATCACTGCCGAGAAGGGGCGTGGGCGGCTGCAGCGGTTCAGCGACTGCGGCAACTTTCAGGAAGTGGTAGCCGACCTGGGCAAAGGTGATGGGTTCGACCTTGCTCTGGATGGTGACGATATTCTGCTGCTCGACGTACAAGCAAAGCTTGTGCGGGTATTTAAACGGACGGTGACTGAATGAACGACCAGCCGCAAAGCCGCCGCGCTTTTCTGCGCAGCCTGGCCCGTCTCGCCGCGGCCGGGGCGCTGGCGCTCGGCGCGGGAGCGCTGATGGCGAGGAAGCCGGGGGAGATGTGCGTGAGCGACGGCATCTGCTCGCGCTGCGGTACGCTGTCGGAGTGCCGGTTGCCGCAGGCGCTCTCGGCGAAAGACGCGCGACAACGGAGAAATGATGGCGGACGGTAAGGCAACAACCCGGCGGGGGTTCCTCACCCACGCGCTGCGCGGCCTGGGGGTACTGGCCGCGGGCGGCGCGGCGGCGGCTCTGGCGCGGGCCGGCGAGGAGGGGACCGTCTGGCAGATTGACCCCAACCTCTGCATTTCCTGCGACAAATGCGCCACGGAATGCGTGGTGCGCCCATCAGCGGTGAAGTGCGTGCACGCCCACGCGCTCTGCGGCTACTGCAAGCTCTGCTTCGGGTATTTCGAGAGCGAATCCATCCCCGATGAGCTGGCCGGCACCGGCGCGGAGTTCCAGCGCTGCCCCACCGACGCCATCCAGCGCCGCTTCGTGGAAGACCCCTTCTATGAATATCGCATTGACGAGGCGCGCTGTATCGGTTGCGCTTTGTGCGTGAGAGGCTGCACCGCTTACGGCAACGGCTCGCTCTTTCTGCAAATTCGCCACGACCGCTGCGTGAACTGTAATGAATGCGCCATCGCCGTCGCCTGTCCCGCCCAGGCCATCCGCCGCGTGCCCGCCGACCATCCCTACCTGCTAAAGAAGACGGAGGCGGCCGAATGATGCGACACCTCGCCGCGCTGGGCGGCCTCCTCTTCCTCGCGCTGGCGGCCTTCTCGCAAGCCTTTCAGCCGCCCACCGAGTTCAAATCCGGCTACACGCTACCGGCCACGACAGCGCCGCCGCCGCGCGCTGACTGGCTTGCGTGGATGGATGTCGGCTTGCTGGCGCTGGCACTCTGTCTCGCCGCCTGGCTGGTGCTGCGTAAACGCTCGCGCGTGGGCGTGCTGCTGCTCACCATCGGCTCGCTACTCTACTTCGGCTTCTATCGCCACGGCTGCGTCTGCCCGGTGGGGTCGGTGCAGAACGTCGCGCTGGCGATTGCCGACCCCGGCTTCGCGTTGCCGGTCACCGTCGGCCTGTTCTTTCTGCTGCCGCTGCTTTTCGCGCTGGTGGTCGGGCGTGTCTTCTGCGCGGCGGTGTGCCCGCTGGGGGCGGCGCAGGAAGTAGTGCTGCTGCGGCCTATCAAACTGCCGGACTGGCTGGAACACGCACTCGGCGTGCTGCCTTTCGTCTATCTGGGCATAGCCGTGCTCTTTGCCGCCACCGGCAGCGCCTTCCTCGTCTGTAAATACGACCCCTTCGTGCTCTTCTTCCGCTTCAGCGGTTCCTCCGTCATGCTCACCGTCGGCATCGGCATGCTGCTCATCGCCACCGTGGTGAGCCGGCCCTACTGCCGCTTCCTCTGTCCCTACGGCGCGCTGCTGCGGCTGCTGGCGCCGCTGTCGCGCTGGCCGGTGCGCATCACTCCGCACACCTGCGTCAACTGCATGCTCTGCCATGACGCCTGCCCACACGGTGCCATTCATCCCCCCACGCCCGAGGAAAAGCTGCCGCGACGCGAGGGAAAGGCCCGTCTCATCGGACTGCTGATGCTGCTGCCAGCGCTCATCGCCGCCAGCGCGTTCCTCGCCCGCCAGGCCAGCCCGGCTTTCGCGCGCCTGCACCCCACCGTGCGCATCGCCGAGCAGGTAAGCCTGCATAGCGCCGGCCTGCTGCCGGGGGAGACGAATGAGGTCATGGCCTTCGAGCACGCCGCCGGCGATGCGGGTATACTGTATGAGCAAGCGCGCGTCATCCAACGGCGCTTCGACCGCTATTCGTGGTACTTCGGAGGGTGGATCGGGTTGGTCATTGGGGTGAAGCTGCTGGCGCTGGCGCTGCGACGGCGGCGGACGGAATACGAGATTGATCAGGGTGCCTGCCTAGCCTGCGCGCGCTGCTATCCCTCCTGTCCCGTTACCGCCGACGGCCTGCCTGAGGTCAAGCAGCCGGAAGGGAGCGCGCGATGACGCCATCCCGCGCGATACAAGCCTGGCAGCGTGCACTCACGCGCATCGCTGTGGCAGCGGCGCTCCTCTCGCTGCTGCTCGGGGGCATGTTGATTGCCCATGCGGTACGCCTGCGCGCGGCGAATCCGTGGACCGCTCCTGCCCTCATCACATTGAAAGTAGAGATTACAAAAGAGGGAAAGCGCGAGCTGTCGGAGACCTACCGCCAACTGGACGCCGCCTACAACGCCCGCTATTTCGCCGCGCAGGCGCAGATCACCCGCGGCCTCCCGCTCCTCGGCGGGTCGCTGGCTGTCTGCCTGC
>JAKIYB010000461.1 GCA_022708765.1 Armatimonadota bacterium
GGTGAGTTCGCGCTCCGCTTCCCCCGCCACCCCCAGGCTGTGCGCGCCGGTGAGCGCCCCCATGCCGTTGAGGACGGTCACCGCATTCTTCTTCATCAGGTATTCCACGCCACTGCGGAGCTGCTTCACTATGCGCTCCTTGCGGGCCATGATTTTCACGAAATCGAAGGAAACACCCTCCACCGTCACGCCGAAGTCGCGCGCGCCTTTCGCGTTTCGATATGCCGCGGCTGACGCCAGCAGCGCTTTGGTGGGGATACAGCCGACGTTCAGGCAGGTGCCGCCCAGCGGTCCCTTCTCGATCAGCGCGGTTTTCAGCCCATGCTGCGCCGCCTTGATCGCCGCCACGTAGCCGCCCGGCCCACTCCCCAGAATCGCCACATCGAATTCATACCCCATGGAATGCTCCTTCGTGACACGCAACGGCCTGCCGCAAGGCAGGCCGTGATAATGCGATTATTGTACAACGTGACATGGATTTGTGCAAAAGGTTTACGTTATAGAGTCCCGTCAATCATCGTCAATTTCGCTGGTCGCACGGTCATTTCGCATGCCGGGGAGGGAAATTGACGGGAAAGTCGCGAAATACTATTTATCGAGAGAGGAGCCATGATGCCGCGCCAGCCGAATATCATTCTCATCAATTGCGACGACATGGGTTATGGCGATCCGGGGTGCTACGGGTCGCCGCTGAACGAGACGCCCACGCTGGACCGCATGGCGGCGGAGGGGATGCGCTGCACGGATTTTTACATGGCATCGCCGGTCTGCTCGCCCTCGCGCGGGGGCATGCTCACCGGCTGCTATCCGCCGCGCATCGGCTTTGGTGAATTCGAGGGCCAGTGGGTGCTCTTCCCCGGGCAGGGAGTGGGACTGCATCCCGATGAGGTGACTATTGCCACCGCACTGCGCGGGGTGGGATATGCGACGAAGATGGTGGGAAAGTGGCACTGCGGCGACCAGCCCGCGTTCCTGCCGACGAACCACGGCTTTGACAGCTACTACGGCCTGCCGTATAGCAACGACATGGGTCGCCAGGCCGGCGATGTGCGCTTCCCGCCGCTGCCGCTGCTGCGCGACGACGCGGTGATTCAGCAGCAGCCGGATCAGGCCGCGCTCACCGAGCGCTACGTGGAAGAGTGCGTGCGCTTCCTGCGCGAGCCGCGCGACCGCCCCTTCTTCCTCTATCTGGGGCACATGTATGTCCACCTGCCGCTTTACGCCCAGGAGCACTTCCTCGCGCAATCGCGCAACGGACTCTTCGGCGCGGCGATGGCCGGTATTGACTGGAGCGTCGCGGTGCTGCTGCACGAGCTGGCATCACTGGGTCTGGATGAGCAAACGCTGGTCATCTTCACCTCTGATAACGGCGCGCGCGGCGACCACGGCGGTAGCAACGCCCCGCTGCGCGGCGGCAAAGGCACCACCTGGGAGGGTGGCCAGCGCGTGCCCTGTATCATGCGCTGGCCCGGCGTCATCCCCGCCGGTGTCACCTGCCGCGACATCGTCGCCTCGCTCGATTTCCTGCCCACCTTCGCCGAGTTGGCGGGGACATCGCTGCCGGCGGATCGCGTCATAGATGGCCACTCGCTCTGCGGCCTGCTGCGCGGCGAGAGCCCCAGCCCGCGTGAGGAGTTCTTCTACTACCGCATGACCGAACTGCAGGCGGTGCGCCGCGGTTGCTGGAAGCTGCACGTATCGCGGGAAACGCCGGAGCTCTACAACCTGGAAACGGACATCGGCGAGACCACCAACATCGCCGCCGATCACCCGAAAATCGTCGCCGACCTCCAGGCCCGGCTGGATGCCTGCCGCCGCGACCTGGGCGACAGCCGCGCCGGCGTGGTCGGCACGGCCTGCCGCCCCGTCGGCCGGGTGGAAAATCCCGCCCCCCTCACCGCCTACGATCCTGCCCACCCCTATGTGGTGGCGATGTACGACAGCCGGGATAGAGGGTAAGCAGAGAGATTTCAAGCAGAGACGAAAAGATCTGATACGGTTACTATGCAACCGGTTGCGCTGTAGCTGATAATTATCGTTACCTCCGGTACCCGGTTGGTCTGCTCGAACCGTTGCGTCCCTGCAGAGGGACGCCTGGCCGGATGGCCTCGCAAGGGGGTGTTTCAATGCCCGCATCCCCACCATAGCGCTATTCAAATATCAGAGAGCATCACTGGGCGTCGTTCGGTAGGCCGGCCATTGATGGCCGGCCGGTTGGACGGACTGTCGCGCCGGGCGTAAAGCAGCAGCATTGACTCTTGTGCTGCAAACATATGCTTGAAAATGGAGCGAAAGTGTCCTTCACTGCCGCCCGTACCATGACAACCGCATACCGCTCGTATGTATGAATACGATAGCATTGGGTGTCTACACCGTACTTTTTGCAAAATATCATCTTTTATTGTTCATAGCAGCCTGCAGCCTGCATTACCCCCCCATTTACAAAATGCGCAAACTTAGGGGGTAACGACCGGGGGTAATCGTCCAGTCGTGCTCGTACTCGTAACTCGTGCTCGAATCTCTCCGTTCCCTCCGAAGTATGGAAGCCGGGGAGATACCACGGTGGGACGGGAAGGGACGCGGGCTGCGCGCGCGACGCGACGGAATTTCACTCGCTGGGAACGATGAGGAGAGCGCGAGAGTGTGGACGCCTTCGATTACGAGTACGAGCATGCACACGGGAGGGCGATATACAGAACCGGAGGAATCCGCTACACTTCAGGCATCCGATGATGTGGAGTTCCGGCATGATGACGTCACCCCTGCCCCTGTTGCGCTGCGGCTGTCCGTTGCTGGCGCTTGCCCTGCTGGCGGTGGGTGCCTGCCTGCTGCTGTCCCGCCCATCCGCCGCCGACGCGCCGCCGCCGACGATCAAGAACGTCATCATTTTCATCGGTGACGGCATGGGGTTCAACCAGGTGCTGGCCGCCGATTACTACCAGTATGGCGCGGCGGACACGCAGGTGTATGAGCATTTTCCGGTGCGGCTGGCATGCAGCACCTATGCCGGCGAAGGACGCGCGGCGTACGACCCGCAGGCCGTCCAGGCGGATTTTCACTGGGTGAAGAGCGGCCCGACCGACTCCGCCGCCGCCGCCACCGCGCTGGCCTGCGGGGTGAAAACGTATAATGCCGCCATCGGCATGCGCGGCACGAAGCCCGCGGACGCCGCGCGCGCGGAAAATATCCTGGAAGTCGCTGAGCGTGGCGGCAAATCCAGCGGCGTCGTCACCTCCGTCGAATTCAGCCACGCCACCCCCGCCGGCTTCGTGGCTCACAATGCGAAACGCGATGCCTACCAGGCTATCGCCGAGGAGATGGTGAACGCCAGCGCGGCGGACGTCATCATGGGCTGCGGCCACCCGCTGTTCGACAACAGCGGTAAGAAGGTGGAGAAACCGCATTATACATTTATCGGCGAAGTGACGTGGAAACAGATTACGGACGGCACCGCCGGGGCAGCGGTGGATGCCGACCAGAACGGCAAGCGGGACGACGCCTGGACGGTGCTGCAGGACCGCGCCGCCTTTCAGGAGCTGGCGACGGCGGCCAATCCCCCGAAGCGCGTGCTGGGCATCCCCCCGGTGCTGACAACCCTGCAGCAGGCGCGCGGGGGCGCGAAAAAGGATGACCTGCCCTACGCGGTACCGCGCACAGCGAGCGTGCCGACGCTGGCGGAAATGACCGCGGGCGCGCTGAACGTGCTGGGGCGCAATCCGCGCGGCTTCGTGGTGATGATCGAGGGGGGCGCCATTGACTGGGCGTGCCACGCCAGTCATTCCAGTCGCGTCATCGAGGAGGTGGTGGATTTTAACCGCGCG
>JAKIYB010000462.1 GCA_022708765.1 Armatimonadota bacterium
CCACGCGGCCGCCGGTGTCAACGCCGCTAACGCCAGCCGAGGTGTAGAAAGTGAAGGTGCCTTCCGTGCCGAGGATATCCGGCACACCCATGCCCGAGAGCATGCGGCCGCGAATTGGCTCCGCCGGGAAGGTGACCGGGCAGGCGAGGATGGCGGACTCCACGCCCATTTCGCTGGCGTAGCTCCAGAATCGCTTGCCGGTGATGACAGGTTGGAACGTCCCTCCCATCATGCTGGAGGTCGAGAGGGTGAGGGCATACGTTTTCGGGTCGCGGCGAATAAAGTCGTATAGCCCGTGTTTGCCGGGATTCTGTCCGGTGGCGAAACCGGCCCAGGCGACGGGAGACTGCGGTGGATTCGTGGTGGCCAGCCGGCGGTAATCGCCCTGATCGCGCAGGGCGGCGAAGTGCGGCAACTTGCCTTCCGCCAGCAGTCGTTCGAGGATATCGGGGGTCATCCCATCCATTCCCAGGATGACGACGCGCCCGGCAGCAGGATGTTCCAGGTGCATGAGAACTCCACCTTTCGGCGCCATACCGAGCAGCAGGCCGGCGAAAATGACGGCTGTGATCCAGCGGGCCATACGACGCCAGACGACCACGACGGCGCGCAGGAAGGCCAGCGTTCGCAGGAGCACGAGGCCGAAGATCGAAGCCAGCACGGCGAGCAGAGCGCCCAAGCCGCCGACCAGTACGTATCCGCTGCCGGGGTCAATATAACCGAGTATGGGCAGGTGCGTTAGCATATCACCACGCCGCCGGCCACGATGGTGCCCCGGCGCTCCAGCACGAAGCGGCCCAGCGCCGGCGTCCGCGCGAACGATTCAATGATGACCGGGCGTTCCGTCGCGATGACGACCTGGCCGATTTCCGTCTCGTATAGCTGCGGGGCGTCCTCCTCGCAGAAGAGCAGCGACGCGGAATCCATGCGTTGCGCAATGCGGGTAACCCGACATGGCGCTTCTTGCGTGGCGCAGCGGAAGGTGAGCGGTTCTTCGCGCTCCAGGGGCGCATCAGCCAGCCAGCAGAGGGCGCCGTATACTTCACGTGTGACCGTCGGCAGGACCGCGTCACGGGCGGCGATGACCTGCCCGCGCCGCACGGCGACATCGCCCGCCAGTGCCAGGCCGACGTTCTCGCCGCACTCAGCCGCGTGGCGCTCCCGTCCGAATTCATGCAAGCTCGTGACCGTTACCTCGCCCTCGCCGGGGAGCAGGCGCAGGCAATCGCCGTCCGCGATGCGTCCCGAAGCAAGTTGCCCGATGGCGATCCGCATGCCGTTTACGTGATAGATATCCTGCACGGGCAGGCGCAGCGGCGCATCCGTTAACGGCGCGGGCTTGGGCAGAGTATCAAGCGCTTCCAGCAGCGTCGGGCCGGCATACCAGCGGAGGTGGTCGGAGGGCGCGGCAACGTTGTCACCCGTCGCCGCGGCGATGGGAATAGGGGCTGCCGCCGTCAGGTCCAGGGTGCTGAATAATTCGGTGATCTCACGGCAAATTGCGATGTAGGCGTCCTCGTGGAAGTCCATCAGATCCATCTTATTCACCACGATAACGGGCGCGCGCAAACCAAGAAACGCCAGCAGGCAGGCGTGCCGGCGCGTCTGTTCCCGCACGCCTTCCCGCGCGTCAATAACCAGCATCGCACCTTCCGCCTGCGAGGCGCCGGTGATCATGTGCTTGAGAAATTCACGGTGACCGGGGGCATCAATGATGACGTAGTCGCGACGGGCGGAACGGAAGAAGATCTGCGTTGTGTCCAGGGTGATGCCCTGCAGGCGCTCTTCGCGAATCTGGTCGGTAATATAGGCGTATTCAAAGGGCTGGCCGGCGTCCGCGCAGGCCTGGCGAATTGTCTCCAGCTTATCCGGCGGGATGGTTCCCGTGTCATGAAGCAGCCGTCCGATGAGCGTGGATTTTCCGTGATCCACGTGGCCGACGATGACGACTTTGAAGAATTCGCCAGTTGTGGTCGTCATGCGTGCCTCCGTCACATATATCCGAGCGAGCGCAGCTTCTGCATGGTGTAAGTGTCTTCTTTATCCTGCGCGCGAAAGGAACGCTCGGAGACGGTGGTAGTTTCCAACTCGGCGATGATCTCCTCCACCGTCGCCGCGTTCGACTCGCCGGGCGCGCAGCAGCACTCGCAGCCCAGGCTGCGATAGCGCTTTCCCCGGCGCGCGAAGTAGAGTCCGTTTACGGGGATACCCTCGCGCTGAATATAGCGCCAGATGTCTACCTCCGTCATGTGCAGCATTGGATGCACGCGCACGTGGTCCGCGCCTTCACTGGATGACTTAAATTGGTCCCATAATTCCGGGGGTTGGTCGTGGTAATTCCAGGTGAACTGCTCGTCGCGGGGGGAGAAGTAGCGCTCTTTCGCGCGGATGCCGTGTTCGTCGCGGCGGATTGCAAGCAGAATGGCCGTCAGTTGCATCTCCGCGAGGTAATCTTTCAGCGCCTGCGTCTTCAACTGGTGGCAGCAGTCCAGTTTGCTGCCGGTTGTTGGGCTCATCCCTGCTTCAATGGCCGTTGTGTTGCGGGCGATGCGCAGGTCAAGGCGCCACTCCCGCGCCAGTCGGTCGCGAAAGGCATACATCTCCGCGAATTTATAACCGGTGTCAATGTGGATGATGGGGAAGGGGATCTCGCCGAAGAATGCCTTGCGGCACATCCACAGCATCGCGGTGGAATCTTTGCCCATGGACCACAACAAGCCAATCCGCTTGAAGCGACTATAGGCTTCGCGGATGATGTAGATGCTGGTGTTTTCCAGTTCGGCGAGATGATCCATCGCGTGCGTCAATCCCGGAGATGGCTCATCTGCCTGCGCGCGAGCCTATCATCGCTATAGTATCTACCACCAGAAGGCCTGTCAAACATACAACAGCCTGACAGGCCTTCCAGCGAGCGTGCATGTCGTACTTACGAGCACTACTGGGGATTCGCCGCAAATGTCCCCCGGCAGCGCTTGAGGTAGTTCAAACCGTGCACCTGTCCGGTCATCTCCAGTTCGCCGCGATAGACGGGGTCGTGCCAGCCTTCGATGTCAATGCTGCCCTGGAAGCCGCCGCGCCGCAGCTCGGAGATGATGTCCGTCCAGTTGCTGTCGCCGAAACCCGGCGTGCGGTGGAAGGCGAAAGGGTGGGGGCCGAAGACGCCGTGCTGGCGCACCACGTCCCAGTAGACGGTGGCGTCTTTGCCGTGCACGTGGAAGATTTTTTTCACCCACTGGCGCAGTTGCGGCATCGGATCAATGAGCTTCACCATCTGGTGGCAGGGCTCCCACTGCAGGCCGATGTTGTCCAGCGGGATGGCGTCGAACATCAACTCCCATGCGGCCGGGGTGTGGGCGATGTTCCAGCCGCCGGTGTTCCAGGTGCCGCCCATGTCACAGTTCTCGAAGGCCAGCCGCACGCCTTTCCCGGCGGCCTGCTCGGCCAGCGGGGTGAAGACTTCCGCGTAGCGCGCGATACACTGGTCAATGGGCGTATCAATGACGCGGCCGGTGAAGCCGGTCACAATATCGCAGCTGGCGGCATCAATGAGCTTGGCCCAGCTTGCGCGCGTCTGCGCGGCGGCCTCGTCGTCCATCAGCGGATTGCCGAAGACGCTCACGCTGCTGATGACGGCGTCGCTGCCGGCCAGCACCGCCGCCACCTCGTCCGCCAGTTTGCCAAGGTCGGTGTCGCCTACCGTCTGCCAGAAGGTGATGGAGAACGATTCGAAGCCGAGGGGCAGAATTTGCCTGATGTAATCGGCGGTTGTCGCGCCGCCGTTCACCAGCGTGCCGATGCGAATGGTGT
>JAKIYB010000463.1:0-291 GCA_022708765.1 Armatimonadota bacterium
ATCTCGTGGGTGACCACCAGCATCGTCATGCCTTTCCGTGCCAGGTCGGCCATCACGGCCAGCACTTCGCTCACCAGTTCGGGATCGAGGGCGGAGGTCACCTCATCGAAGAGCATGATCTCCGGCTCCATCGCCAGCGCGCGCACGATGGCTACTCGCTGCTTCTGTCCGCCTGAGAGGGAAATAGGGTAAGCATCCGCGTAATCCGCCAGCCCCACGCGGTCCAGCAGTTCGCGCGCTGCACCGTCCATCGCCTCCCGCGAGTGCCCCAGCACGTGAACCGGCGCTTCG
>JAKIYB010000463.1:304-3803 GCA_022708765.1 Armatimonadota bacterium
TGAAGTGCTGAAAGACCATGCCCACCCGCCGGCGCAACAGGTTGAGTTGGCGCTCCTCGCGGATGAAGCGCGCGCCGCCGTGAATTTCCAGTTCGTCCAGCCGGATGACGCCGCGCTGAAAGCGCTGCAGGCCGTTGATGCAGCGCAGCAGCGTGCTCTTCCCCGCGCCGCTGGGGCCGATGATGGAGATCACCTCCCCCTTGTATACGTCGAAGCGCACGTCCTCCAGCACGGTATTCACGCCAAAGCGCACGCACAAATCGCTGACGGCTAGAATCGGGGCGTCGGTCATTATATACTCCATCGGTATTGGCGTTCCCACCGGCGCACCGCATACGTGACCAGCATGGTGAGGAGGAAATAGAGGACACCGGCAATCAGATAGAGCTCGATAGGCCGGTAGGTGGAACTCACCCGCTGCTGGGTAACGAGCAGCAGCTCATTCACGGTGATGATGGAGACGAGTGAGGTATCCTTCACCAGCGCCGCAAAGCTGCTGCCCAGCGCCGGCACCGCGTGGCGCAGCGCCTGCGGCCAGATCACCCGGCGCATCGCCAGCCAGTGGCTCATCCCCAGCGAACGCGCCGCTTCCATCTGCCCGCGCGGAATGCTCTGGATGGAGCCGCGGAAAATCTCTGAAATATATGCGCCCGCGTTCAGCCCCAGCCCGATGATGCCCGCCGTTAGCGGCTCCAGGTTGATGCCGATCTGCGGCCCGCCAAAGTAAATCACCAGCAACTGCACCAGCAGGGGCGTCCCGCGCATGAACTCCACATACCCCGTCACCGCCCAGCGCACGGCGGGCATGTCACTCATCCGCAGTAGCGCCAGTATCGCCGCCACCACTACGCCCAGCAGCGCGCCTCCCGCCGCTACCTCTGCCGTCACCACCACCGCCTTCAGCAAGATGGAGGTCTCCAGCAGCACATTCAAACCCGTCAAAACCAATCCCCCTTATCCCAATCACACGGCACGCACACTTGCACTCGCATCACACCCATAGCATTGTCTTGTAGGGCATGTCCCGCTTCAGGCTACTCCTTGCTCTCCTCCCCCGAAATATCCATCCCGAACCACTCGGAGCTGATCGTCGTGTAGGTGCCGTCTTCCTTCATCGCCGCCAGCGCCGCGTTCACCTGCGCCAGCAGTGTCGTATCCTCCTTGCGCACAGCGATGCCGATGCGCTCGGTATAGAGCAGGTCGCCCGCCAGCACCGCGCCGGCGCCGCCGGCCTGCTTGATGGCGGCCAGCCCTACCAACCGGTCGGTAACGAACGCGTCAATGCGCTTGTTGCGCAATTCCAGCAGCAGGCTGGGCACGCCGCCTTTGTATGAATTCACCCGCTTCACACCGGGGATGTTCTCCTGCACATACTCCGCGTATGTCTCGCCGACCGTCACCCCCACGACCTTGCCCTTCAGATCCGCCGCGTCGGCGATCGTCGTCCCCTTGCGGGTGACCATCTGCGCGCCGGAGATGTAATAGGGGTCAGAAAAGCTTACCGACTTCAGCCGTTCATCGGTAATCGCCATGCTGCCGATGATGAGGTCAAACTTCTTCGCCATCAGTCCGGCGATGATGCCGTCCCAGGCGGTGGTGATAAGCTCAGGCTTGCGGTTCAGCCGCCGCGCAACCTCCCGCGCGATGTCCACGTCAAAACCGACCAGTTCATTCCGCTCGTTGTAATAATTGAACGGGGGGTACAGCCCGCTCATGGCGATGGTGAGCGGCGCGTGGCCTGCCATCGTGACGCCGCTCTTCGGAACCCGCAGCGGCTGATTCTCCACGTGGTACACCAGCAGCACTACCACCGTGATAATGATAGCCAGCACCACGAATCGCCAGATTGCCATGGATGTCATGGGTGTGAACCTTTCCGAGGAACAGTTAATCCCGGCCGGCGCAGCAACGCCCGCGCGGGCGAGATGTGACGATCAGGGACGTACAAGGGGTAGCCGGATGGCCCGGCACGACGGGCGTCAGCCCCCGCGCCTATGGATGCTCGAAGCGGTGCGCATGCGCAATCTCCTTCTCCAGGCCGGACCACCACGCGATCCGGCGCGTATGCCTGCGAGGTTAGCTGACGGGTTACGGTTGAAAAGGTCACCGTGTCCCGCTTTCGCGAGACTTCACCCCGATTGGATTGGTTCCCCCGCTCCCGACCGCGTCGGGATTCGGCATAGATAAGGTTGCTTGACTTAGTATAGCGGAGATGCGGCGACGCGTCCAGCCGCGGTGGTTATGCCCACGGCTCAGGCACGATGGGCAGGAAGACCACGCGGCCCTCGCGCTCGGCGCGATAAGCCGCTTCCGCCACCTCGACAGTGCTGCGGCTGTCGCGGCCCGGCGTGGTGATGTCGGCGGGCATGCCGAGCAGGAGCTTGATCCATTCACCCACGCAGCGCTCGTGCCCGGTCCACGCGCCGGCGGGGCGCAATCGCGCGAAGGTGTTGGCGGCTGGCGGCTCGTTGGTGAAGGGTGCGGCGCCCGGCTTGTCATACAGCATGATGAACGCCTCGGGTTGTTGGCCGCAGGCGTAATATGCCTCTCCGCGGCTGCCGGTGATGTGGGTGAACTCGCCGGGCAGGCCGTGCTGCTTTGACCATCCCCCACGTGTAGCCCAGTTGATGGCGACGTATGCCAGCGCACCGGAAGCCATCCGCGCGGTGATGACGCCCATCGTCTCGCCCTCCATGCGGTTAGGAATGACGCGGGTCATCGCGGTCACCTCGGCAACCTCGCCCCCGTACCAGCGCAGCCCATCAATCTGGTGCGTCAGGCAGCTCATCACCGCTCCGCCGCCCAATTGGTCGCGATGGAAAATCCAGCTTGATGGCGGCACGGCGACATCCTGGTTGTGCTCCAAACGAAACTGATATATTTCGCCGAGGATGCCGCAGTCCACCACGCGCTTCAGCGCCATCCAGTGCGGCTGATAGCGGCGGTCGTGCGCCACGGTGAGACTCACCCCCGCCGCCTCGCACGCCTCGATCATCCGGTCGCATTCCCACACGTTGCGCGCCATCACCTTTTCCACCAGCACCGGCTTGCCTGCTCGCGCGGCGGCGACGGTGGTCGGCAGGTGCAGGTCGTGCGGCAGCAGGTTGAGGATGGCGTCCACGTCGTCCCGCTCGATGACCGCCAGGTTGTCCCCAACCACCGCCGTGACGACGCAGTAATCCCGCATCGCCAGCAGTCCGGCGGCATGCGCCCCCAGAATGCCTCCGGCGCCGAGAATGCCGATGCGAATGGGTGAAGTCATCATTTGCGCCTTTCTTATCGTCAGAACCCCACCCCCCCCCGGCTCCCTCCCCCTTCAGGAGAGGGGGGGGGAATTCTGAAAGATTACTCGTAACCTTCATCGAATACCAGAATAGCGCTCCCCCCTCTCCTGAAGGGGGAGGGGGGCCGGGGGGGTTAACATTCCACAATTCCCTTCAAATAGCCGTCGCGCGCGCCATCCAGCGCCGTCTCGAAGGCCGTCCGTATCTCGGTCAGC
>JAKIYB010000464.1 GCA_022708765.1 Armatimonadota bacterium
CCGCCGTCGTAGATGTCGGCCTTGTGTCCGCGAAAGACGTGGCTCGGACGGTGCCCCAGCCGTTCCAGCCCGCGGAGGTCGGCCATCGGCGAGCAGCCGTTGTCGGCGGTGAAGATGACAATGGTGTCGTCGGCAATGCCCGCGCGCTCCAGCGCCGCCAGCACCCGGCCCACCACGTCGTCTACCATCAGGCAGAAGTCGCCGTAGGCATTCGTGCCGGATTTGCCCTGGAACTCCGGCGACGGCAGGATGGGCGTGTGCGGCGCGGGCAGCGGGAAATAGAGAAAGAACGGTTCCTCCGCGTGCGCTTCGATGAAGCGAACCGCCCGGTCAGCCAGCGCCGGCAGCACGTCCGCATGCGCGAAATCCGGCGCGATGGGCCCGCCGCGATAGAAGGTCTTGCCTTCACCCTGCTCGCAGACGCGGTCGGGCAGCGCGGTGACGCGGTCGTTTTCGATGTAGACATAGGGCGGCATGTCCAGCGAGGCGCTGATGCCGAAATACTCGTCGAAGCCACAGTCGCATGGGCCGCGGGTGATGGGCTTCGAAAAATCCACATCCTCCGGCGCCTCACCGGTACGCGCCCACTGCCACCCCAGGTGCCACTTGCCAAAGCAGCCGGTGGCGTAGCCCTGGTCGCGCAGGAAGGTGGCGGTCGTCATGCGCCCCTCTTCAATGAGCGGCGCGCTGTAGCCCCACAGCACGCCCCATTTCAGGCTGGAGCGCCAGTTATACCGCCCGGTGAGGATGCCGTAGCGCGAGGGCGAGCAGACCGCCGATGTCGCGTGGGCGTCGGTGCAGCGCATCCCCTCCGCCGCCATGCGGTCGAGGTGTGGCGTGTGAAACGCCGCCTGCTCGTTGAGGCAGGAAACGTCGCCGTACCCCATGTCATCGGCGAGGATGAAGAGGATGTTCGGTTGCGGCATGGTGATATCCCTTCCGGTATTCAGGTTCGCGTTATGCTGGGGCGGCTCCTGCCCAATGCCATTCAAATAAGCCTGCTCCGTGTGGTGAGCGAACCTTGCCATACCGTCATTTTTCCTTATCAATCCCCCCTCCCCACGTAGGGGAGGGGTATGGGGGAGCCTGCCCCGAAGTAATCGGGGAGGTGGCGCGTGGCATGCGAGCGAGTGAACGTTATAGCATTGCGGCTCCTGCCATCAACAGGCAGGATATGCCATGGAAAGGAGCAGCGAATACGATGACGATTCTGCAGGACTTCCCCGCGCCATGCGGAATAAGCCATCTGAATTCATCCCGAAGGAGCAACACCCATGACCGTCCCCCTCATCACCGGCACCTGGATTGACATCATGCACGTCTGCCCGCGCGACGGCGTGTATTGGAACCGGAAGACCATCGCCTACACCGAAGAGGAATGGATGACGCTGGTGCGCCATCTGAAGCGCGATCTCGGCATCGAACTGCTGATGCTGCAGAACGTGGCGAAGGACGGCATCGCGCTGTATCCGTCGAAGGTGATGAAGGACCGCTTCCCCACCGGCTGCGAAGACCCCGTGGGCGCCATCTTCAAAGCGTGCAGCGTGGAAGGGGTACAGCTCTATCCCGGCATCGGTTACCTGCCGATGACCTTCGGCGAAGGTTTTGGGCCTACCTCCGAAGAGTCGCTGGACTGGTACAAGCGCGTCTCCGAGGAGATGCTGGAGCGGTATGGCGAGGAACCCTCCTTCGCCGGCTGGTACACCGCCGCCGAACTGCATATCCAGGACGGCCTGTGGAGCATGGAGCAGGTGCATTACAACGCGAAGCTGGGGCAATTCTGGGCGGAACTGACCCCCGGCAAGCCGCGCATCACCTCGCCGTACTGGCGCAGCGAACTGACGCTGAACGACAATCTGGTGCGCGGTATCGCCGAGTGCGGCATGGATATTATCGCCTACCAGGACGGCATCGGCTTCACCACGAAATTCCGCCCGCAAGACCCGGCGCAAAATGACCGCGTCTTCGAGATATTCCGCCGCGCGCACGACCAGACCAGCGTGGCGCTGTGGGCGAACACCGAGCTTTTCCGCTTCGAGAACGACATCCATTTCCAGCCACTGCTGCCCGGCCCGTTCGACCGCATCCGCACGCAAATGCGCGCCGCCGCCCCCCACGTGGACCGCATCGTCGCCTACACCATGCCCGGTATTATGACCTCTCAGCAGGTCTGCCCCGACCTTGGCGTGCCGGAGACGGAGCGGCTGTACTGGGCGTACCAGGGGTATCGGGAGAGCGTGAGGGGGTGACAGGTTACCCCATCCCCGCCGCCAACTCCGCCAGCCGCGCCCGGTGGTGCTTTGTCTCCTCGGCGAGGGCTTTGAAGACGCGGGCGATGGTGGGATGGGTGCCGGTGGCGACATCGTAGAAGCGGGTTTCGACGAAGGATTGCTCGATGGCGACGGCACGGTGGAAGGCCTGGGCTTCGGTGTCGCCGTCGGATTCGGTGAGGGCGGCGCGGACGATGGAGAGATAGGCGTCGAGCACCGTTGGACTGAAGCGGTCGGCGTCGAAGCCAATATTCGCGTCCTTCTCCTGAATTTGCAACTGCAGGCTGCGCAGCCAGTCGGCATGGCGGCGTTCGTCGTGCTGGAGGCCTTCCCATACCTCCGCCGTCGCGGGGAAGCGCGCGGCGTAGCGGCCGTAGAGTTCACCGATGGTGAGCTCAATCTCAACGAGGCGTTCAAAGATGCTGTTCATGGCGCGAGGCGGAATCATATGTGGCCCTCCACCGCCAGTGTAGCCAATACGCGATACTCCCACAAGAGACGATGAAACATTGTCTTTTATGGGCTGGGAACCCACGCGCGTAAAAACTCGTCTGAGGAGACAGGTGAGGTAGGCACCATGTTGTGTAAACAGATTCAGACGCTGCTGCCGATTTATAGCGTGGATGGGCTGAGCGCGCGGGACCGCGGGCGGGTGGAGGCGCACCTGGCCGGGTGCGCGGCCTGCCGGGCGGAACTGGACGCGTTGGCGCACGCGACGGCGCTGGTGGAGCGCCTGCCGGCGCCGGAACCGCCGGTGAACCTGTGGGCGGGGATCGCCGCCGCGACCGTGCAGCGGCGCGCCGCGCGCATCGGCTGGATGGTGCCGGCGATGGCGGCGCTGTCGCTGCTGCTGCTGGTGGTGGGCGGGTGGCTGCTGCTGTCGCGTCCGGCGCTCGCGCCGGGGGACGGCATGGCACGGGCCTACGCCGCCGAATTTCGCGCCTTCGCCGCGGAAGCGCCAACGGTGCGCCCCCCCGGCGTGAATACGCAGCTTGCGGACGCGGAAGCGCGGGCGGGCTTCCGCTGGATGGCGCCGGGGTGGTTGCCGGCGGGCGCCGTCGTCACCGCGTATCGCGCCGCCGCCTGCCCCTGCGGCTGCGGCGGGCGCACTATCCAGGCCGTCTACCGCGATGGCCGCCGCGCCTTCCTCGTCGCGCAGAAAGTGGACGCCTCCGGCCACGCCTGCGGATCGGGCGGTTCCTGCGGCCCCGACAGCGACGGCTGCGAAGGCTGCAGCGTGGACGGCACTCCGGTCATCACGCGCGCGCTGGCCGACCGCACGCTGGTCGTCGTCGGCGACGAAAATCCCGACGTATTGCGGCGGGTGGCGACGAGCGTTGCGCTTTAAATAGAAGTTGGGGTTGTGTTTCCGGGCGGGCGAGTATCCTCACGAGCCGACTCCGGGTGGAAGTGATATTCATTGTATACGATCTGTGAGGTAGTCCGCGCCCTCCGCGGCGCGTGGTTTTTGTATTTCCGCATTGTGTGGTGATACAGAGAAGGAACAGCGGCTGTGTTGTCGTGCAC
>JAKIYB010000465.1:0-329 GCA_022708765.1 Armatimonadota bacterium
ACATTCCCGCACCTCCCGGAAAGGCTTCTGGTGGCAGCGCAAGCTGACGCCGGAAGACGCACCGCATCCAATTTATCGGGCGCTGCTGGATTTCGGGTGGCTGCGCGATGAATACGCTGCTTCATTGTGCCACGAGCTTGAAAACAACTTCCTCTACCTGTGCGAGTTGGGATTCCACATAGGGGTCATTGATATCCATAATCAGGACAACATGTGCCGCTTCGAGGTTGGGTGGATGGCCTTCACCGTCCACGGCAACGGCTATCCCTTTCCCTGGAGCTATGAAGAGACGCTGCGCCGCATCCATGAACACCCGCAGTTACAGGCGG
>JAKIYB010000465.1:339-3793 GCA_022708765.1 Armatimonadota bacterium
TGGCCCGCCAGCAGCGAACCAGTCAGCCAGGAACTCATCGAAGCCCGTAAAGAAATGGGCAAATTCTGGACCGGCCCCTACGACGCCCCACATGACTGGTACTGGGTCATTCAGGGATGCGTGTAACAACATCGTGGCATCGTATCTCACCACGTATCAGGCTGTAATAGGCCGTTATAAAATTTGCTTTAATAATTATTAAGTGCATTTTACAAATTCCGATACGCGCAACGGCTGCCCGCGCTGGCATAGATATCATCCGCTGGCAGGATTATCTGATACATGGGTTACCGGCGTAATTATTACGTTTTCAGATGCTGGAGGATATCTGATGACACGGAAAGCGACACGTAGAGGCTTCCTGGTTGCCATATTTATCCTGGGTCTGCTCTTCGCGGTCTTTGGGGAGGGATTCAGCCTGCACATGATACCTGGAACGGTGATCGGGTATCTGTTCATCGCGGTTGCCGTGCTTGGGGCTTTCGGTGTGAACATCTGGTATGGTGGCCCATTGGATCCGCGCGCCGATGGCGCGGAGAACCGCAAAGGACTTACTGGAGCGTCGAGAGAGCCACGAACGGAACAGCATCTATCAAACGCCATACCCGAAAAGGATAAAAAATTCACCCCGCTAGCGGAGATTGAGGAGCAGTTTCCGCGCGCAACACCCCACCCGCTCTATCGGATAATGGGAATCGCCGCCTGGCTGAATGAGGTGATGCGGCGGCACAATCATGGCGGCATCACCGGCGATGATCTGCTCATCGTGGTATCAGTACTGCTGACCGGATGCGGCATCATTATGCTGGTGAATGTAGTGCCGTTGGGGACACTATCGCTTATTCAGTTTTCTGCTATTGTGACGGCTGTCGCTTCACTGCTCTTCAGCTTCTCCGTCTGGTTGAAAGTCCAGCGAAATATTATTTTCCAGCCAGATGCCCGGCAGTACCCGAACGTTTCGTCGGATGGCACGTTCCTAGTCTTCTCATACAGCGGTTACCTCTGGTGCAACCGCAAGATCAAAGCGATGTATTTACGACAGCTTGCGTCTATGCGTGTTGACCGGGAAAGCGGTGACTATATCGTGGCAACCAGAATATGTAGTGACACACGCTTTGGTGAGGCAGCGTTTGAACGCTCCTTTGCTGATTGGCTACAAACCTTTCGCCCCGGGAAGATCTCCGGGATTGATACGGGATGGTAATATTTCGGATTGACAATCGCTCCCGCGTTGCGGATTCGATATTGGGACCAGCAGAGCGGACAATTTGATACCGCCGTCGTGAGTTGCACGGACCATACAACCTGTGCGGCATTAGCGACATTACTTCACTGACCCGCCTCCTCAGCGTCCATCCGCGAAATCTGCGGTTCCCTCCTCCATACCATCGCCGCCCCCACCGCCGCCAGGCTCCAGAAGAAGCCACCGCCTTCGATGCGCCAGAAGTGCGCCTCGGGGAGGTTGGTGAGGAGGAAGACGGCGAGGGCGCCGGCAATCGCCAGCGGCAGGATGCCGGCGAGCGTCCGCGCGCGGCGGAGGCGCAGGCCGCGCAGCCACAGCCAACCGGTGACGCCGAGGACGAGGAACGAGAGCGCCAGCGCGGCGGGGATGCCCTGCGCGGCGGCCCACTGCAGCGGCTGATTGTGGAAGTTGCGCTGGGTATGCGGCAGGTCAATAGGCCGGGAATACGGCGTGCGCGCCACTTGCGCGGCGGCTTCGGTATCCCCCACCCCCCACAGCGGCGACCCGGCAGTGACGACGAGGGCGTGACTAAAGATATGCATCCGCGCTTTGTCCGTCAGGCCGTAATTGGCAACGCGCCAGCCCAGCGACAGATTCAGCACGTAGGCGTCTATCGCCTGTACCCCGCCGACCAGCACCAGCGCGAGGATGAGCGGCGTGAAATGGCGCACCCGCCAGGCGCGCCTGGCGATCGTCAGCAGTACCGCCACACCCAGCGCCGCCAGCGCCCAGATGCCTTTGCCTGGCCAGGCGGCGGTGAGCGCCAGTCCCAGCGCCGCCACCGCACTGAGACCCCACGGCCACGAATAGCACGCCAGCAGCAGGCAGGCAACAGCCCCCACCGCGAGCATTGGCCCGCGCGCGCCGGTGTACCACAGCGCGGCGGCAACGAGCAGCCCGCCAACCAGCAGTGCCAGCCGCGCCCAGCGTGACGGCCTGTCTCCGCGGGCGGCGGGCAGGAACCAGAGCGGCAGCGCCGCCGCCAGCAGCGCGCCGGTAAGGTTGATATACGAGGTGAGTCCCTGCGCGCGCGGGGTGGTCCACTCAGCGTAGTCCGGCATCGGGCGAAATCCGCTTACCCAGCCGGCGTCGAGATCGGGATACCAGCGCGTTACCCCGGTGAAGTGCTGCACGATTACCGCCGCCGTCAGCAGGCCGATACCCGCCAGCATTGCCCCCCACGCCAGCCGGTCGCCTTTGGGCTGTCCCGCCAGCGCCAGGAAAATGAGCGCGCCGCGCAGCATCGGTTCGCCGAGAACCCACAACGAGAGCCACTCGAAAGGCAGGTCGCGCGCCCACATCCGCGCCAGCATCGCCAGCAATACCACCCCCAGCGCCGCCAGGCAGGGCCAGAGGAAGGGGTAGTCGCGCGGCCGCCGCCCGCCGGGCAGCAGTAGCAGGAGCAGCAGCGCCGCTTCCGCCAGCAGCATGCCGTTGGGATAGCGCAGCGTGGCGCCGATGAACGGCCCCGACCACATCCCGGTGAAGAGCAGCCAACCGACGAGTAGGCCGCGCAGGATGGCAAGCACGCGCTGCTCGGTCGGTGTCAGGGGTCGCCGGAATGGTCGGGTCGTCACGGGGTCATTATGCCATGTCGGGCGGCGGCGCGTCTAGGCAATCCGCCGTGAATCGCGTTACAATAAGAGGAGAGGTAAGGCCATGCACGAGGAGATGAGAGCGGAAATCGCGCGGCTGCGAGCGGAGCGTAAGGCGATAATCCTTGCGCATAATTATCAGCGCCCGGAGGTGCAGGACATCGCCGACTATGTGGGCGATTCGCTGGAACTGAGCATCAAGGCGTCGCAACTGACCGACGTCGAGGTGGTGGTCTTCTGCAGCGTGGATTTCATGGCGGAGACGGCGAAGCTGCTGGCGCCGGAGAAGCTGGTGCTGCACCCCGATCCGCACGCCGGCTGCCCAATGGCGGAGATGGTCACCCCCGAACGCCTGCGCGACATGAAGGCGCGGTACCCCGGCGTGCCGGTGGTCTGTTACGTGAATACCTCGGCGGCGGTAAAGGCGGAGTGCGATATCGCCGTCACCTCGGCCAACGCGATGAAAATCGTCAACAGCCTCGACGCCGATACCATCATCTTCGTGCCAGACCGCTGCCTGGGTGCCTGGGTGCAGAAGCATACCAGTAAAAAACTCATCCTCTGGCCGGGCTACTGCCCCACGCATAACCGCATCCTGCCCGAGCATGTCCTCACC
>JAKIYB010000466.1 GCA_022708765.1 Armatimonadota bacterium
CCCTTCTTCGGTGAAACCCCCGCCGAATGCCGCCACGGCCTGCTCGCCATCCTTGCAGGCCGTTACGGCCCGCTGCATCAACCCGCCACCCAGTGCGCATTCCAGGGGCAGACGCTGGTCGGGGTGAATCTGGTCATCAGCCAGGGTGACGCGCTGGCGAGTATCATCGAAATTTCCGTGGATCCCGCCCACCAGCGCCGCGGCCTCGGCCGCGCCTTGATGATCGCCGCCCTGCAAGTCCTTCGCCGCGATCGGTACGAACGCGCCGAACTCGCCGTCACGGAAGAGAATCCCGCCATCCACCTGTATGAATCCCTCGGTTTCGACACCGCCAGCAGTTTTCCCGTGTGCGTCTACGCGTGAAGGTTGCTCCGTCCTCATCCGGTTCGCGGATAAGCCGATTCTACCGGTAATTCGCCCGGGTGTTTTCGTATCAGCCGTCGTCGGCGGGGCTGAGGCGGTCATCGCGCGATGACGGAGATGGCGCCGGTCTCACCGCTGGACGCGATCGTGAGGCGATACCGGGCGGCGAATTCACCGGGACTGGCGGCGACGGAGAGGGTGATAGGGCCGGTGCGCGGGGCGACGACGGTCAGGGCCACGGGGGTGAACAGGCTCGCGCTGGGGGGACGCGCGCTGATGGTGCTGGCCAGCAGCGTCGCGCCGTCGTGGGCTGCGAGGGTGACGGCGTTCGGCTGCGCGGCGTCATCGGCGGCGACTTCCAGCGATTCAAAGGTCACGAGATAACTCTGCCCTTCGACGGCATCCATGATAAATCGGTCCTCCAGGTCGGCTGCGTCACGCGTCTCCAGGATGCCTTCAACCGCCCCGGTGCCGGCGGCATCCAGCGCAATGCTTGTGGGGGTATCGTCAAGGTCTTCCGTGCCCGCCAGCGTGAGCGACAGCGTGGCGGTCTGGCCGAGGGCGATGGTGAGGCCGCGCCGTTGTCCGGCCACCGCCAACTCCACGCCGTCAGCATCGAAGACGGTGAGGGTCACCACCCGGTCGGAACCGGCCGGCACCGCCAGCATCGTGGTGGTTGCCGGGCGCACGATAGTGGCGGTGAACGGCATAGTGATATCAGGCCCCTCCACCGCCACCCGAATCCGCGCCGCCGCCGCCGGGATAAAGCGCGAGGCCGCCGCCGGCCAGGCCACGCGCACCGCCAGCCGCCCCATGCCGGGTGACAGCGCGGGCGCCTCGCCCCCGCCGCAGCCGGCAAACAGAACGAGTATGCCGATCAGGCAAAACAAGATGAAATATCCCTGAAGACGCTGCATGCGCGACTCATTTCCTCGCGCTCGCGGGATGGATATGCCGCATCCATCCCGCGAGCGCTACCCGGCATGCCTACCGGCCGACCGCGTCAATGGAGCCCTCGCCGCCTTCAGTGACAGTGACTTTGTAGCGCAGGATTTCGATACCGTCATGCGCGTAAACTCGAAACGAAATTTCCCCCGCACTCGGCGCGCTGGACACATTCACAATCTTTTGATAGTTCCCGAGTGTAGAATTCCAAAAACCCTCGACATCTGATATCCCACCAGGAACATACAGTGAGAAGTAGCCGGAATTGCTCTGCGCTTCCAGCGGTTCAAAGATGACGGTATAGCCCATCCCTGCCTGCGCATCGAAGCTGAAGTAATCTTCACTGCGCCCGCCATCACGAGCGTCTATCATAGCCGTTGCCGAGCCGACCCCTCCGACCAAAGTGATGGGAATGCCGCCGGAACCGAAGTCTGCCATATCGCCCATGGTGATGGTCACCGGGGTGGTGACGCCGGCGCCTACCATCAGACTATCCTTTTTTCCATAACTCAGCAGGGTGTCCGTGGCATCATACGAAAGAAGCTCAACCACGCGGTTGACGCCCACCGGCACGGACAGCGTCAGCGTGTCCGCCGGGCGGGTGATACTGCCGGTGATCGGCGTGGCGATGCCGGGGCCAGTCACCTTCATCTCGATGCGCGTGGCGGCTTCGGGGATCATGCGCGATGAAGTGGTTGCCGCGGGCCAGGCGATGCGCATGGAGACCTTGCCGACGTCACCGGTGATGGCGGGGGCGGATGCCAGACCCGACGCGGCGCCACTGCAGCCGGCCAGCATGAGCCATCCGCTCAACAAGCCGAGGAACGCGAGAATACAATACATACGCGAAAGACCAGGCATGAGGAAACCTCCTGTTAAAGGTAAAGTGCAGGCGGTGCGCCCGCGAGATAGCCCTGGGTGATGTAACAACCAATGGCTTGCTGCCGTTAGAAATTCCAGCATTCCGACCATTTACCTTCCAATGATCAAACATTTATGAAATCTTTATATTGGTCGAAAGAAGCGGGGAGCACTGAAAAAAGCCCGGTACCTGGCCCATAATGGGCTGGATACCGGGTTTGGTACCGGCGTATTTCCGCCTGTTTCTATGCGGTAACGCCTTCATCCGGATCGCGGATAATCTTATCCTCGCGGTAGTCGGCCCAGATATTTTCGTACCAGCCATCGTCGGCGGGGATGGGGCGGCGGGGCACCCAGGCGCAGGCCACGGCTGCGTCGGCGGATTGGAAGCTGACTTCACAAATCTCCTCTTTCAGCGGATCGTCACCGAGCACGAAGCGGAAGTCACCGTCCAATCCCTCGCAGGGCGGCTGGCCGTCGGGGCGCATCACCATGTAGGAGCCGCGGCTGATACCGCCGCGCGCCAGCGCCTCTTCCATCGCCGCCAGGTAGGTGATCTGGGTGATGACGGCGTCGCGGTTCTTCAGCGCGTAGGGCAGGTCGGCGGGGTCGCTCACCCCGCAGGCGTCCCAACGGACAAGCTGCGCGCGGGCTTCCGCCAGCGCGGCGCTCACCGACTCCCGCGCGCGGATATGCGCGCCGTGGGCGGTCATGCGCTCCTGCAGTTCGTTGCGGTACGCTTCCAGTGCCTGCCGCGAACCGCCGGTCGCCAGCAGCCCCCGCACCAACCCGGCGCGGGTATCCACCTGCGCCGCCACCAAAGCGGCGAAATCGGCGGGCGCCGGCGGCTCGGTTGTATAACGAGCGGCGATGAATTGCGCGGCGCGCAGGCTGCCGCACTGGCCGGAATTCAGCGCCGAGCCGCCCGGGCGATAGACGCCGTGACTGCCGTTCGCCTCACCGATGGGGAAGAGGTGCTTCAGGTCGCTCTCCCACCAGATGTTGCCCTTCAGGCCGCCGTTGTTGTGTTGGGCGCAGACCGCCACTTCCAGCGGTTCCGTCCACAGGTCAATGCCCTGCTCGCGATAGAGCTCGATAGCCAGCGGGTTCATGTGATGCAGGCGCTCGATGGGCGTCGCCTGCAGCGCGTGCGACTTCTCCAGGTACTGCCGCGCCTCCTCGCCGAGGATGTCGAAGGAGAACGGCTCCAGCGTCGGGTTGCCGGCGTTGGAGGGATTGGCCCGGAAGTCCATGTAGACGCGGCGCCCGCGCACCACGCACTCGTGGTAGACGAGAATGTCAATGATGGAGGAGCCAAAATTCGGCACCTTGCGCGGGTCGAACGGCCACTGATAGCCCTTGAGGAAGATGTCGGTGGTCAGCGTCTCCATCGAGGCGAAGAACGGGTTGAGGAACTCCTGCTCGTCGTTGCCGTCCTGATCGGTGGAGATGTAGCGCGGGATGACCTGCTGATAGGTGCCGGAGACGTTCCAGCGGAAGCCAATGGAGGCCAGGCCGTACTGCCATTCGGTGAGGTTCTGCGCCGGCGCGCCCGCCTCCAGCGCCAGGCCGGTGGAGCCGGTATGCACCTCCGGATAGACGGAGGCTTTGTAGATGACC
>JAKIYB010000467.1 GCA_022708765.1 Armatimonadota bacterium
TGTTGCCTGCGTCGGGCTTACCGCGATGGGCTTGCCAGGCCCGAATCAGACGCCATTCTGGCAATGGGACCAATGGACGGCCTTCCTGCGCGATCTGTGCTGGTGGACGGGGGGCGAGGACCAGCACTTCGAGTGAGGGGAGATGGGGAACGATTACGCAATCGAGTTGGGGTGGATTCTTCCAACTGCCCCAGACGGATCCAGCCCCTGTTGAATGCCATACGTTTCGCATACGGCAGCGAGTCTGGAAGTCGAAGGCTCCGCATGCACTCGGGGCCAACGCGAGTCGCATCAGTCCCCCGTCGTTGCTCAGTAACTCGGTGACTGCCTCCCCGATGCAATCGGGGTTGGCTGTCAGCGAATTACCCCGCGAGGTTCCGCCCAGCCCATACGGGTTCCTTCGATAATAGCACCCGCATGTTGGTGGTGCGCTACGCTGCATCGCGGAGTGGCGCCGCGCGGCCCATGATTTTCATCCCTATTTGTCACCTGACAATGCCTCCAAAATGAGAACTGTAACGGATTTTTCGCTGCCGCGCGCGTGGCCAGATAATCCACGTCCAGCAATGCGTTGCTGTCCTCATTTCGCGCCCGGAGCGTCCGTCCCAGCCTGGCCGTACTTATCACCCTGCGCGAATGCCGCCGCCACGATCGGCAAGGCGGCGATGAACGATTATTACCAATTTTCCCGATGCGCAACCGCCCTCCCATCCCATATCAAATCTGCCCTAAAAAGAGACCTTTTGTCACGGCTTGGGGGTGATTGGGGGTGACTCACTACCGCAGCACTTCGTCGTGAAGCTCTTCACCCAGCGGCGTTTCTAGCGCCACCTGACGGTCGGCGGAGGAGACGGTGAGATCGTCCCATTTGCCGCAGCGACCGCCCCAGCGGCTCACCAGCGCGTCATCAATGTAGAGTTCAGAGATTTCGCAGGAGTTGGCGCAGTCCTCGCAGGTGAAGGAGCGCGGCTGGCAGCAGAAAGTGGCGATGTGGCTGACGCCGCGGAAGCGTGTCGTCGCGCCGGTGCGCTCGATGCGCCGGCGAGCGAGCAGCGCCGTACCTGCAGCGGGATATCGAGGAGCGACTCAAAGGCGGTGCGCAGGCCGATATTCGCCGCCACCCCACCCTGGAAGAGTATGGTTGGCTTGATCTTCCGTCCCTGCGGATCGCGCGCCACATTCTGCAGGAAGTTGCGCGCCAGGCTGATGCAGAGGCCGGCGATGAGATCTTCGGGCGCGTACCCCATCTGCTGCTTGTGGATCAGGTCGGACTCGGCGAAAACGCCGCAACGTCCAGCGATCTTCACCGGCGCGCGCGAGCGCAACGCGTAGGCGCCGAATTCTTCAATGGGAATGCCCAGGCGCGCCGCCTGGTGATCGAGGAACGAGCCGGTACCCGCCGCGCAGACGGTGTTCATGTTGAAGCCAGTTGAGACGCCTCCGCGCAGAAAGATGACTTTGGAATCCTGGCCGCCGATGTCAATGATGGTGCGCACCTCCGGGCAGGCGTGCCGGGCGGCGACGGCGTGGGCGGTGATCTCCGTCCGCACCTCGTCGGCGCCGACCATGACGCTAGCCAGATGGCGGCCGGAACCGGTGGCCCCCACCCCGCGAATCTCCGAAGTTTCGCCACACGTGTCGCGCAGCGCGGCGAAGGCGTGCTGGATTGCCGCCACCGGCCGGCCGTTCGTACGCTCGTATAGCGTGAAGCGGGGCGTGCCGCCATCGTCAATGACCACCAACTTGGTGGTGACGGATCCGATATCAATGCCGAGGTAGTAACTCACGGTCATCCTGTTCCAGTGGTTGCTTTGCCCTATTGTAACACAGTCCGGCGGGAGGTAGGTCGTCATTCAATTCTGACAATCGCGTGAAAGCGCGGAAAAATCCGCGCTGGCAAGCGCGAGCGGGGGGGCGTCGGGCGCGCCATAACGCCGCTCCTCCAGCAGGTCTAGGAACGATTCCAGGCGCGTCTCCATGCCCGCCTCGCCGGTTTGCTCGGAGACGATATATGTAAGGATGGGGGTATCCAACTCCTCGGCCAGCCGCACGAGGATGTTCTGCGCGATGATTTCCGGCATGCAGGTGAAGGGGAAGATGTGCAGCACGCCGTCCATCCCCTCTCGACGAGCAAGCGCCGTCGCCCCGACCGTCTGCTGCCCGTGCCCACCCACCTTGCGGCTGAGCCAGGGGCGGGCGGCACCGAGGATTTGCTGTTCGCGCGCCATCGCCGCCCGGTCAAGCAGCACGTGCGTCTGGAACCACTGGATGGTAGACAACTCGCGATCTACCCAGACCCGCGGATGTTCGCGGGACGCGAGCCAGCGCTCCACGTCGTGGGTGGCGCCCGCTTCCAGCACCACCCAGATTTCGCCAGTGACGCGGATGCGCAGTGGGTTTGTCTCTTCCGTCTCGATCGCGGCCATGGCATCCACATAGTCGCGCTCCGCGCGGTGAATCGCCCCCACGCCATCGGCCGCGAGCAGATGGGAAACCTGCCGGCGATACACGCGGTCGCCAGCGCCGCGGTCGCGCTCGAATGCCCGCAGCCGCAGAAGCGTCTGCTCCGCGTGGTCCAGCGCCGCCATGCGCAGGTAGCCCAGGAGCAGCTCGCGCAGAATGCGCGGCCAGGACGCGCCGTTCATCAGCGTCTTCACCACCGCCGCGAAAGGCCGCCACTTCTCGCGCAGCGGCAAGGGGGAATCCACCACCAGCATTTCGAAGTCGTAACCCGCCGCGCGCAGCAGGTGCTCCTGCACCTGCGCGTACCAGCCAAGCCGGCAATAACCCTTGCCGCCGACCATGGCCAGCGTTGTCGCCCCCTGCTCCAGCAATGCGCGCATCTGTCCCAGCGTGGCGATAAAAGGATAGCAGACAAATTCCGGCGCCAGCGCGCGGCCCTGCTCGATGAGCGCCGGGGTGATGGCCGGCGTCGGCAGCGTCTCCATCCCCATGCCGTTCAGCAACCCGTTCACCACCGTCTGCAAATGCCCCATGGACGGCATGCCGATGACGCGCCGCATCGGTGGGGCGACATGCACGGCGGGCGGCTCCAGCTCAACTACCTCCTCAACAACCGCTTCCATATCCATAAAGGATTCGATGCGCGTCAGCAATCCCGCTTCGCCGGTGTGCTCGTCCAGCGCCAGCAACAGGAAGGGGATACCCCGGCGCTCTGCTTCCTCCTCGATATAGGCTTCGATGACGGATTCAGGCCCGCACTCGAAGGAGCCGATGAGGATGAGGCGCTCTACCGCGCGCCCCCGCAGCAAGTGCAGCGCCGCGCCGAGTAACCGTGCCTCAAACGGCCAGAGTTTTTCGCCATCGGGAATGCCGGCCAGCGCCGCCAGCGCCGCCGCCGGGTCCACCATTTCCGCGGTAATCACCGACCCGTAATCCCGCAGGCGATCTACCATGTCCTGGCTCACCACTTCGTAGAGGAGGTAAGCGTGCCCGATCACCGCCGTCGCTGGCCGAATGCGCGCCGCCGGCGGTGGGGGCGCCTCATCCCGCTCCAGCAGGCGATAGGCGTGGGGCGTAGTCAGGCCATGGGTATGGCAAAGGTGTTCAAACGCCGCCTGCGCTTCCCGCGCCGCCCGGATGCCTTCTCGAATCCGGCGGTGGTCACGGATACCCAGGCGTTCACTCAGCGGGCGCAGCGCCGCCGCCAGCGCGTGGTCATCCTCCGCCAGCGCCAGCACCGGCATCGCCACCCGCTCTTCGGCCAGCGCGAGGCCATGGCGAATCATATCGCCCACGCCGATAAATTTTGGACAACAG
>JAKIYB010000468.1 GCA_022708765.1 Armatimonadota bacterium
GCACCAGTCTTCCATCGGCGCTCCGATCGTCTGATCATGTTTGCTGCCCGCGGGGTAGATGAAGACACTGCCCGGCTGGATGGGGATGACGGCATCGCCGATGCGACTGGCCCCCCAACCCGTTGCGTGATAGATGATTTGCATAAACTCGTGCTCATGGGTATAGCACGGCACGTCCAGGCTGCGGAGCATGCGAGAGCCGTTGATAAACCGGTAACGGCATCGGGTGATATACGCGAGCAACTCATCACCCGCCATGATGGTGTCCGAGAGATCGGTCGTATAGCGCTCGCTCTTCATGTCCTGATATTACAGCGAAAAGTAGAATGAAGCAAGCGGGAAGATGATTGCATTAAAAATTGCTATATTGCTCCAGAGTTGTGGGATTTTGCACGTATTTGAACGTATTACACCCTTGGCGACCTGGTAGTCAGCTTGGTAATTGCCGAAAATGACACGTGTAGATAATCAAAAATTAGAACTATCCGTCATTTTCTAGATTGTCAGGTGGTTGAGCGTCCGTTAAGCTGAAATGGACATGCATCTCGGGTGTTCGACACTGGTTGTGGGCCATCTGCCGCTTGCGTCAGCGCTTCGGCGCATTCGCGAGCTGGGTTATCATGCCTGTGACATCTTCGCGTTTGCCGGCAGTCCGCACCTTGACCCTGTGCGACTGGCTGCCGGTGATATGGAGCATCGTCAGGAGTTGACGCAGACGCTCGCGGAGACTGGCCTGCGCGTGAGTGGTGTGAACGCCGCATTCACCTGCCAGCCGACCGAGCCTGGTGGCCGCGCGCAGATGCTCCAGGAATTTCGCGCGTTACTCGCGGTCACGCGTGATTTTGGCTGCCCGCACATTACCGTCCAACCCGGTGCAGGTTCTCTGCCCGATGCCGAAGATGGCCTGCGAGCTTTAACACAGGCAAACGGAGACAGCGGGATATGTCTGGCGTTTGAACCGCATCAGGGATCGGTGGCGGAATTGCCCACCGATGCGTTGCGCTTGGTCGAACGCCTGTGGCCCGCCGTGGGCATTACATATGATCCGAGCCATTTTGCGATGCAGGATATCCCCCTTCCGTTGACGACGCCATTATTGCGCTATACCACTCATCTCCACCTGCGTAATGCGGCGGTGGGACGAATGAGCGTACCCATGCACGAGGGACAGGTGGATTTCTCGTGGGTGATCGCCGCCCTGCGATACCAGGGCTATCAGGATGCTGTGGTGATCGAATACCTGGATAGCGATGAGGAAAGCGCTGCGATCCTGCGTGATCTGCTGCACGAACTGGGAGTGGACGATGGGTGACCTGTCGGCCGTGCTCTTTACCAGCGTCTGCATGAATGCCTGGCATGACCTGCCGATGTGCGCCGGCAAGCTGGCGCAGTCACTGCAGCGCAACGACGGCATCCTGCCGGATATCCTGCTGCATACAGCCTGGCTGGCCACAGATGCTTTTACGGCGACGGATGTCTGCATCTTCTACACCTTCGGCCTGGCGATGACATCTGCGGAACAGGAGGCGCTGCTTCGCTATGTGCACGACGGCAAGGGGTTCGTCGGCCTGCACACGGCTACCTGCGCGGTGGAAGAGAATCAACCCTACCTGGAGATGGTCGGCGGCCGTTTCCGCAGTCACCCGCCATATGGCGAATTTGCCGTACAGATTGCTGACCGGACGCATCCAATCACCGAAGGAGTGCCGGATTTCCTCATCACGGATGAGTTGTACCTGACCGATCAGCTTTCCGACTTTCACATGCTTGCGACGGCATCGCACGAGGGCCAGAAGGTAGCTATCGCCTGGACGCGCGCGTATGGCGCCGGACGTGTCGCCTATATCAGTCTCGGTCACAGTCTGGAGAGCTTCAATAATCCACACTTCTTTGAGTTGACCCGCCGGGCCGTTAAATGGGCGGCCGGCAGATTGTGAGTTGATGATGGCATCCACACGCTACCGGTGCGCGGTGGTCGGGCTGGGCAACATGGGCTGGCAGCATGGGAATGCCTATCGCCAGTTGCCGCAGGCGGAACTCGTGGCCGGCATGGATATCGACGCCGGCAAGGCGGCAGAGTGGGGACGAAAGCTGGATGTGGACCGTCTCTACACCAGTATCGACGAGATGCTCGACCGTGAATGCCCGGAGATGGTCAGCGTGTGCCTCTATCCCGACCGCGCGCCAGATGTCGTCGTACAAATCGCATCAAGGGAAGTCGTCAAGGGTATGCTGGTAGAGAAGCCGCATGCCGGTAACATGGGCGATGCCCGTCGGATGCAGGCGGCGTGCGAAGGGCACTGCGTGATATGGGCGGTGAATCATCAGCGGCGATTCAGCAAGTGGCACCTGCGCAGTAAAGCCTGGTTGGACGAAGGCAATCTCGGTATGCTGGAGAAGGTTTGGGTGCGGATCGGCAACACCTATCCCGACCCGTTTGTTATGGCCACCCATTACCTGGATATGATGCGGTTCTTCTGTGGTGACGTCGCCTGGGTGCATGGACAGATCAGTGATATTGAAACTGAGAATGCCCATGCCGGCAATCGGTGTTTCTCGCGCGTGCTCTCTGCCTGTCTGGGCTTTACCAATGGGGCGCTTGGGCAGATGCATTACGCGGAAAACGGTGACGAAATCCATCTCATCGGCACGCAGGGAGAACTGAAAACGCAACTGCACGGAGATGCCCGAGTCTTAACCTATACCGGTACCGAGTGGACCATGCTCGATTCCAGCGGTTACGGTTGGGCGGGCTGGGATGCTTTTGCCCCATCCATCGCAGAGGTACTCTCCGCCATCGAGGAAGGTCGCGAGCCCATCAATAGTGGCCACGAAGGCACTGCTGCACTGGAAATCCTGCTGGCGGTATATGAATCAGCGCGCATGCGCAATAGGATATTTCTGCCCATAACGCAGGAAGCTAATCCGCTGGAGTTGTTGCATGAAAAGAGGGTGAGCGTATGAGACATCTACTGTTGATCACAATGCTGCTGTCTGGCTTAGTTTCATTAGCTGCTCCCCCGGAAATCAGCTACATCCACCCCGATTATCCCGTCGCCGAACTCTTCAAACGCACCGAGATGGGCGTACCGCACGTCATCACTGGTGAGAACCTGGGTGGCGAGGGCTTTGAGTTATGGTGCTGGGCGCCGGCATTCAATGAAAAACGTATGCTTGGAGTGGTAAAGGAACCGGAAGAGCGCGATTTCCCGACCCCTGACGACATCCTCAATGACGAGAAAAATCCTGAACCGGGGAAGATCTTTTTCAAGGTGCCAGTAATTGACGCGGAGGCACAGGTCACCGTGGCGCGGCTGAAAGGGTTCGTCGTCTGGGCGCGCAATAAGGACGGCTGGTCACGCCCCTATCGCTTCGGCACCGCGCGCCCCTTCTGGGTCAGTCAGGAGAAAGCATGCGCCGGCGATTTGCTCTGCATGTATGGGTATGGCCTGCGCCGCGTTGGGATGAACGCCGTGCCGTCGGAACCCGGGTACCTGGCACTGAAAAATGACAAGACACTCCTCACCTGGCAGGTGGATGGCGGCCTGAACAACATGCCCCGCGCCCAGCGCGTCGAAGACCCACGCCTGGTTTACTTCCGCCTGCCCGCTGTACCACCAGGTCAATACACCCTCCTCTATAACAGCGGACGGGGAGGCGAGTTCGGCTGGGCGAAAGCGGGGGAGATCGACATCCTGCCGCCGGCGAAACCGGTCGAGAAGCTGTTCAACGTGCGCGACGCCGGCGCGAAGGGCGATGGCCTGGCCGACGACACTGCCG
>JAKIYB010000469.1 GCA_022708765.1 Armatimonadota bacterium
TCCAGGCTGCGACAGAGCAGTACCATCGCTCCGCTGAAGTAGACGCAGTACCCCTGTTTCTCGGTGAAGAGGAAATGCTCGATAGGATCACCGCCCCCCTTCGGCGCTTTCGGTGTCAGCGTATACCGGTAGTTTTGCCCAAGGTACAGTTCGATCAGGCGCACCTTGTCAAAGATGGTCAGCTTTGCCGGATCGCGATTCGAGCGGTTGATGATCTCAGTCGCCAGTTTGCGGAGTTTCTTCGCGTAGTCGCTCTCCGGGCCATCCGGGAGTTGCGTGTAAACCGCAAAATGCCCGTAGGGGAGCTGCGGGTCGCTTCGCAGCCGCATCGTCATGGTGGTCGGCAGCGGTTTGATGATGGATTCCACTTCGTAGTTCGCGATCGAGACATAGCGTCGGACGTACGGCAGTTGCACGCTGGAGTCAATATTCGCGACGGCGGTGCGGAAGGAGGAGTCGCCCGTTGTCACCCGGTAAAACTGATACGCGCCGTAAACCGGCACGCGTCCGCCCATGGTACGCGCGCGCTCAAAGACAAATTGCTGGCGGACAATCCACTCCTTTGGCGGTTCCGTGAGTTGATTTTCGCGCATCCAGGCCGCAACGCCGGGATCACCGTAACTGGTAAGTGGGTCCAGCCACACGCTGGTTGCCGGACCGGCGTTCATGGCGGTCAACACGGATGCTTCCGATTCCGCTGGATGGTCCGGCGGGCGCAACGGCTGGCGGTTTGTCCACTGCCCGCGCTCGTATGTGTTATAGGTGCCCGCGCGCCAGAGCAGATTCGTCGGCGCGTCGCTGTTGACCGTCACCGACATGATGGGTTGGCGTCCGCCCGGCCAGTTGGCGCCGCCGACATCAATCACCTCTTCGAAACCGATGCCGATGTTGCCGCCGCCGAAGAAGTCGAAGCGCCAGCGCGGCATCTGACGGTTCGCGCCGGCGCGCGCCAGCGCATACATGTTAAATGGCTTCATCAGCGAAGCGCCGATGATGACCAGTGGGGCGATGCCCACGCTGATGAGCAGGGTCCATACCAGCAGGCGACGCTGGAAGCCGGCGGAGACGTGCTGATTGAACCATTGCAGGTTATGCTCGTGGCTGATAAGGAAGATAGCGGACGCGAAGTAGGCCAGCATGGCGCCGATCATCCGAGCGGAAATGCCCTGCTCCTCGATGCTGGTCGTGATGACGGTGAGCAGGAAGATGATGATGCCGGGAATGGGCGTCTGCAGCATGTCCTCGGAAGTGAGGATGAGGAAGGCGCGGCCGGCGGCGAGGAGCACGAACACGAGGAGCATTGCCTCAAGCTGCGCCCAGCCGTCGCCGGCCATGGCGGACATGATCGGATTCGACCAGTCTACCTGAAAACCGGGATGATCGCGCATGAGCGACCAGGAGAGCACCAGCAGCGGAATCAGCACGAGCAGGTTTAACAGGATGCGGTGATACCCGCGTTGTCGAGCGAAGATGCTGAATGGCAAACCGAGCATGACGAAGGTGATCGCCATGATGAAGATGAGCGGAGCATTCTTCGCGTGACCGAGTAGGTCGCGGGCGGCCAGCGTGGGCGCGAGCATATTCACCCCGGCGATGAGGTACGGCAGCCAGGCTTCGCGGAGCGTGATGGGCGCTTCCTTCACGATGGGTGTGGCCATGCCCTTATTATACCCATCCGCGGCGCTTGTCGCGAGGGGTCTCTACCGCACTGTGTCATCGCCACCGCCCGTGTGCATCTTCCCCGCATGTGGCAGGCATACGAAACGTCGAAAGCGGTGTATAATAGCATCGGTGTTCCGCGCTTGCCGACGCGCTGAACGTGCGGGTAAGAAGAAAAGGAGTCGAGTATGCCGGGTTGGATAGTCGGAACCGCCGTGGTGAGCATCATCGTGCTGGGCGTGGTGGTGCTGGTCGAGTTAGTGGTGGTGACCGCGCTGCTGTATGTGCTGCGCAATTTCCTCATGGAAGCGCGCGAGCGTATGGAGCCGTTGCTGGATAAAGCTGAAGCGCTGTTGGAAACCGCGCGCGAGACCGCGCAGGATGTCCAGGAGAAGGCGGGGCATATCGGCGAAAAGACGGCGCACACTACCGATGTCGTGGGTGACCGGGTGGAGAAAATGTCAGCGGTAATTCACCGACTGGTGGCGGCGCCATTGGTACAGGGCGCCGCCATTGGCGAAGGTGTGCGGCGGGGCGTGCGGGAATGGCGGCGATCACGGCAGGGCGCGCATACCCCTTCGGCGCCGTTGACAACCGTCATTGATGAGAAAGCGCCGCCACCGGTGGAATCGTAATGCCGCCTGGCGCATCTTTCAGCAGGCTGGATACACGACCATCTTCCCGATGCAACCGGGATAGGTGGCCGCGTGTATCAGCGGAAAAGATAAAACCCATCTTCGGGAGGTATCCCATGTTGCGTTGCCTGACGCTGCTCCTCCTGTGTGCGCTGGCTTTCGGTTCCGCGCTGGCGCAGCCTGATCCGGCGAAACAGCCGGCCGGTCAACCCGCGCGCCCGGCGCAGAATCCGCTGCCGCCGCCAAATGCCATCGTCATGGAGCCGACCCCTCTCGGGTTATTTGTTATCGGCGGCGGTATCCTGGTGAAGTATGATCCACTGACGCTGCAGCAGCGGGAAAAGCTGGAACTGCTGGAACCGCTGCCCGCGCAGCCGGCTGGTAATGATCCGGCGAATCCGGAAATGCAGCGCTGGCGGATGGAATTAATGAAGCGCAACACCCCGCCAGGAGTGCTGATGGCGGGGGAAACGCTCATCCTTGTCCTCGCCGATCAGGTATTTTGCGTCAATCAGCGCACCATGCAGGTGACGGGCAAAGCGAATCTGTCAGATCCGCGCATGCCGACATGGAACTATCAGACGCCGCCGCTGATGAAAACCCAGGACGATATCCTCTATGTCATGCGCTATCCATTTCTCGCCGCGGTGAATCTGAAGACGGGAGTGGTGCTGGGCCGCGGTGCCATTCCGGGCATGAATTTTCCGCAGTTCCCGCCCAATCCCCCGCCGGTCGAGAATCGTCCCGGCCAGCCCGGCGCCCAGCCGGGCGCACAGCCCCAGCAGGTAGTGCTCATCGGCATGGTGCAGAAGGCCGGGCAGGACGGTGCCTGGGTACTGCGCGACGATGCGAAGACCGAATACTTGCTGCAGGGAGAACCGCTGCAAAAACTGCTTGCGACGCCGCAGCTTGCCGGCGCGCGGGTGCGCATCCAGGGGATCCTGACACGGCTGGCGGGCGCGGCCAGGGGCTCGTTGAAGATTGAGCGCTTTGAAGTGTTGAAGTAACCGAGTTTCCCTCACAGGAGAATCTCATGCGTGTCATCATCATACTGCTGGGCTGCGCGTGCCTGCTGGCGGGTTCGGCGCAGCCGAACCCGGACGCGCTGGCCGGTCCGCAGATGATAATACAGCCGCCGCTGATGGTGACGACGCCGGCCGCGGTCTTTGTGGTGCGTCAGGGAGTGCTGGCAAAGTATGACGCGCGCACGCTGGAAACGCAGGGCATGGTCGAGTTGTTTGGCCCGCCCCCGGCGGAGGAGAATGCCGAGAATCCACTGGCGAAGCTGGATTGGATACGGCGGCTGGCGCCGGGCGCGATGCTGGCGGAGGAGCAGGAACTGCTGATCGTCATCGGCGAGCAATATTTCCGCGTCAATCGCGCCACGTTGGAAGTGCAGGTCAGCGCGTCGCTTTTCAAGGCGCAGGCGCTGGCGCCCGTCGAGCGGCTGATGGCAGTCCTGTCGCCGCCGGTGCTGGCAAT
>JAKIYB010000046.1 GCA_022708765.1 Armatimonadota bacterium
CCGATGACCGAGAGGATGGGCGAGCCGGTGAGAGCCAGCGAACGCGCCGGCGTCCAGTGCCACATCTCGGTATCGGCATCCTGGTTAAGGCCGTAGACGGCGCCGCCAACTGTACTGACCAGCAGCTTGCTGGCCGCGCCGACCACCGGCTGCGCCGGTACGCCAGTGGAGAAGACCGTATACTTGCGCTGGACTGACATCGCCGCCGGATTCAGCGTACTGATTGCGACCAGGCCATTCTCCCCACCGACGAAGAGAAGACTGTTCGCGGCTTTCCCCGCTGCGGAGGTAAGGTTGCCCCCGATGCCCAGCGCAACGGCGTCAAGCTTGCTGACGAGCTTGCCGCTGTACCCGTCCACGTTGTAGAAGCTGCCGCCGCGGTCGCCGAAGAAGAGCTGACTTCCGGTGAGCAGCGGCGCGGCCGGCAGCGCCTGCAGTTTCCCGGGCGGATCAGGGTAAATCCAGCGCTGGTGGCTCGTTGCTTCATCCGCGTTAATGGCGTAGAGGCGGCCGTTCGTGGCGGCGAAGTAGAGGGGCTGATGCGGCGTAGAGTAGGCGCTGTTGGCACCCGCGACGAAGGTTGCGGTGGTTTTCAGGCTAAAATACAGCGTGTTGGTGGCGGTATCCACGCGGGTGATGTAGCCGACCGCGAGGGCGGTGGCGGCATCCGGACCGATCTTCAACTCATCGCCGGGATCGAAAAGGCTGGCGTTCACCACCTGCGCGCTGCTGAGGCCGATGGTCGGCATATCCGCCGCCAGCGGACTGGTGGCGCCAACGCCTTTCAGGACGCCGAGAGTAGGCGTTGCCTCGATGCCCGCGCCGATGGGGCCATAGATGCGCGTCCAGGCGCCGGTAGCGGCGGTCACCTTGTAGATGCAGCCGTCCATCGAAGCCACGAGAATGTCATCGCCGATAAAAATCGGCGCGGCGGCCAACGGCCCCCATGGCGCGGTGCCCACGGCCGGAGCCACCCAGATGGGATTGGCCGTGCCGCGCTGCATCGCGTAGAGCCGGCCATTGGCGTTGCCGGCATACGCCATATCATTATTGTGATCAACCAACGGGGTGTTGAGGAACGGGGTTTTCGTGCTGATCTGCACGGTGTGATTGATGACGCCGCCGGCGGCGATGTCCAGCCAGACCAGGCGGCCATCGGTGGTGCCAATGATGAGATAGGCGCCGCCATGCGAAATCGCCGGCGTCGTCGAAACCGCCGCGCCAAGCTGACGCGACCATTCGACACCCATCACTGAACCGGCGCCGGGGATCTGCCCCAGCGCCTCACCGGTATGTCCGGCGGTGCCGCCCATCATCGGCCAGCCCGACGTGGCGGACAGCCCGGCCAGCGCCGGTGCGGCCACCAGCATGACGAGGAAGAGCAGCAGGCGCGCGGCGCCCTTCCCCATCACCCATCGTTTGATTGTGCGTGTCGGGTCCATACCCGTTCTCCTCATCAGTGCCGTCCGTCTCATCATTATGATTGTCATCCCGTTCAATCCCGCGCCAGACTCAGCGGCTGGCTAAGCGGATAAGTCCACCCCGGCAGATTGGGGTAGCCCGGCGCCGTCGGGTCGGGATACAGGAAGTAGTTCCACTCACTGTCAATAATGCGCCAGCCATAGGAGTTGTCCGCCGGCGGCGGGTAGGCATTCTGCATGTCAAACCAACGCGCCTCAAAGAGATGAATCCGGCGTTCGGCCTTGCCGTTGATCCACGTTGCGGGGTCCGGATTAATCGTCGCGTTCATCTGCGAAATCAGGTAGCGCACCGTGCGCGGGTCGGTGGCGGTCAAGCCCGGTCCCGGATCCAGCCGCAGCGCCGCCACCGGCGTGAAGAGCGTGTCCTGCTTCCAGTGGGTGAGGACATCCTTCAACGCCGTGCGTTCCTCGACCGGACGCGCGGCGAACTTGATATCCACCATCTGCTCCCACAGCGCGCTCTGCTTTGTCGCCTGCGCATACTGCGCCTGCCCCATCTCAAAGACCGGCGCGTCCTGCCGCGTCGGATCCAGCGGCACCTCGCGCACGCCGGCGGCATCTACCACCAGTGCGCGCACTTCCTGCCCGCCAGCCGGGGTAGTCAACGTAATCAGGTCAAGCTGGGTGAGGCGCGCGTAGTCGTGCGGACTGGCCGCGCGAATCTGCAGCGCGTTCCAGCGCCCGGTCGCCACCACCCGGCTGTCCATCGGGAAGTTCTTATCCAGCGCAGGATTGATAGTGATCGTCTTCGCCGCGCTGTTGATGCCCGTCACGGCGGTGACGGAGACGGCCGCCGGGTCGGGATTCGTTGGATCTTTCACCAGCAGCGCATCGCCGACCTTCAGGTCATTCACATAGCTCAAGTTCAGCGTTGCGGCGCCGGCGGCGGCGGCAATCGTGAGGCTGGCGTAGTTACCCAGCACCGCGGCCTCGGTACCGCCCGGAGTGTGGATGAACGCGGTGCGCAGGAAGCGCGTCGGGTTCGCGGGGTCGGGCGCGGGATTGCCCACAGCCACCAATAGCTCGCGAGTGCGCACGCCATCCAGCATCGGGTCGGTGTCGGCGCGCAGGTGAATCAACTGGCCGTCGGAGCCGGGGTAACGCATGGCGGCGGTGAAGACCAACGGGGTTTTCATCGCCGTGCCGTCGGCGAAGATCAGCGAGTTCTGCTCGCCCGGCGCGGCGCCCGCCACCTGACCCGGCATGCCGTTGGCCAGCACTTCTTCATACTGCTTCAGGTAGACGCGATTGACGCCGTTCATGTAGTAGATGTCCGGACGGTACTGGAAGCCGCGCGCATAGGAGAGCGCGCCGATTTCCTCAAGGTCCGCTTCATCCAGGCGTACCAGTGGGCGGATAATTTCCAACACGCGGTTGTTCCCGGTGTCGGCGATGACCGTCACTTCCCAGCGAACGGTGGCGCGACCCAGCCGGCGGCCGGGGGCTAGCACGTCCAACACATCCCACTTGAGCAGGTTCGGGTCGGTGACGTTCTTTTCGATGTAGTAACGGCGCGCGTCGCGCGGGCCATTCGGCCGCAGTTTCGTCGGCGTCACCTCGCGCAGCGCGAAGAGGCGGTTAGGCTGTTGCTTATTCAGCCAGTCATCCGAGCGGGTCCAGGAGCCATCCAGCTTTCGATCAGGGTCCATGTAAGTAAGGTTGCCGTCGGGATGCTGCCAGACGACGGTGCCCTCGCGGTCCAGTTCCACCACGCGGTTGGCGCCGGTGTCGCAGACCAGCAGGTTGCCATTGGGCAGGCGCTGCACGCGGGTGACGAGTGTGAACTCCTGTTGCGCCACGCCGGTGGTCTGGTCGGCGCGGTTGCCGGAGTAGATCAGCGCCAGCGGATCGAAATCTTTCGTCGCGGCGGCCTGCCACACCACTTCGCCATCGTGATTGGCGCGGATGAGGCGGTGGCCGTCGGCAATGATGACCCCGCGGTCGCCGAAGAGCGCCAGTTCGTTCGTTCCCACTCCCTCCAGCGCGCTGCCCACCAGTACGCCGGCGGGCGTGGGCACCGGAGAGGTGATGCCCCGGTAGGGCAGCGGGTCGGTGTCGGGCAGCGTGGCGCCCATTGGCTGCATCCACAGCGGCTGCACGCGCAGCGGGTCCGCCGGGATAGCCGCGAAGGCATACAGCGTGGGCTGCCACTTACCGGTGACGGTACGGCGAATGGCGGAAATGTAGACGGTATCGTTTACCACCGTCGGCCCGCTGTCCGGGATAGCGTCGGTGAACAGGTACTGCCAGCGCACCGGCGACGGCACATACATCACCTCGGCGTGGCGCACTCGCGCCGGGCGCATCACCCCGCCCATGTCTACCATTTCCAGCGTGAAGTAGTGTACCGCGACGAAACGGTCGGCGAATTCGCCGGCCACCCGCGGGCTCATCTCGATGCGGCCCGTGCGGGCGTCCACCGTGTAATTCAACTCGGGTAGCACGTTGATGGTATTTGACTGCTTCGTGAACGGCGAGCGCGGCAGGTAGGCCACGTTGCGCTCAAGCCAGTCGGCGGGCAGGAAGTTGCTGTTATCACCTGGCCACAACGTATTCGAGGGGATTTGAACCGTCCACGGCTCGTGACAGACCACGTCCAGGTGATTGAAGGCGATCATCACTTCCATCTGGCCGAGGGTGTTGTCCGGACAGGCGGATTCACCGGAGGGTGGCGTGCTGGAGATGCCTTCGCTGGTGCGCAGGGCGGGGATGCCGTCGCGCAGGTAACGGCGCAGCGGCTCCTCGCCGGTGTCGGCGTTCCACGCCCGTACATGACTGAGGAAGGGCACCGAGGTAGCCATGATCGCCACGCAGCCGGCGGGGGTAATCTGCGTCGCGTCATACGGCCGGTCAAACACCGCCCAGTAGCGGCGCGCGCCGGCCTGTTCCTCGCGAATCCGCGTCACCGTGCCCATGTCCCAGGTGCGCCCGCCCGGCTCCTTCAGCAGGATGCGGGCGCCCACGCGCAGCGTGGACCGCCGCACGACGTCCTGCAGCCCGGTCTGATCAATGAGCAGCGTGCGGGTGGGATCATAGTCGGCGGGCGGAACATCCGCCCCTACCATGCCGGCGGCCATCGTCTGCCGCAGGTAGCGCGGCGCATCCGGATTGATGGCGTAGAGCATGCCGCGATAGAGCGACGACGCGCCCAGCGAATTGTAGAGCGTGCCGCCTTCGTAATCGCCATACCCATGATACAGACCCGTCGCGTAGACGGTATCGCTACTCGCCGCCGCCGGATACGGGAAATCGCTGCGCCAGAACCATTGTTGCAGGTTGTAGCTGCGCGGGCCGTGGGTATCGCCGTGGAACTGCCAGGCCAGCTCGCCGCGCCAGTTGCTCACGTTGCCCGGATTGGCGGCGTTGGACAGCGCGGGAATGCGCAGGCGCACGGCGTTCACCGTCCCACCCTGGCGCTGCGGCACGCCGCCTTCCACCAGCGGCTCCCGGCTGTTCTTCAGTCCCGGGTAATCCACCACGCCGTTGGTATTGGTGCCCACTACAAGCGCATCACGGAAGACCAGCGGCGGAGCGTCCACCGCGAAGCCGAAGGTGCCGCCGGCGGCGCGCTTGCCGAAATTGTCGTAGATGATGTCGCCGTCAAACCAGCGCAGCGTGGAGCGCAGCGGGTTGCTGTTGGCGTCGAGAATCTCGTATCGCTGGGTGCCGCGCAGCAGCACGGGGTAGCCCATGGCGGGCATGATGCCCTGGATGGCGACCTGTCCGGTGCTCTGCGCCGAGCCGCCGCCGACCACCGTGCGCTCCGGCGTGAAGCTGATGGAGAGCGGCAGGGTGAGCAGCGGGGTAGCCGCTCCCTGCGGGAAGAAGGCGTCCCAGTTGCGGAAGGTAAGCTTCAGCCCGTTCGGCTCCGCCTTTACACTGAGCACGTATCTCCGTCGGAAATCACTGGACGGATTGCCGATATTATAGCGCTTCCCGAGCGCATCGGTGATGGTGAGATCGGCGGGCACGCGCGAGAGATATGTGCCGCGCTGGGCATTCGTCGAGCGGAAGATAAAGGTGGGCGGGATGAGGAAGAGCGCCGCCTGGCCACCCGTCAATTCGTCCATCGTCGGCTGCGCCGCTTGCGCCGCCGTCACGGAAGGCGCGTAATACTCACCCGCCACCGCCAGCATCTCCACTACCTCCCGCCGCAGCCTGGGCAGCGTCGGGTTGTAGGCGGACGTGTTCACCGTGGCGGCGACGCTCGCTTCCAGGTCGCTCGCTTCGAACTCCACCTGCGCGGTGACCATGCTCGCCGGGCCGGTGGGTCGGAAGTTCGCGCCAATTTCCGGTGCCCCGCCCACCTGCGCGCGCGCTTGTCCGGAACGGGCGTCCAGCACAAAGATGCGCCAGGTGGAATTGGCGTTCGTCTTACCGAGCACGGTGACGACCAGCCGGTTATTCGACAATGTCAGCGATACCCGCGGCAGGCCGGCCGCGATGACCGGGCTGGGCGTGGTCCACAGGTCCAGGCCCACCTGAGTCGGACCGGCGCCCATGATGAACGGATCCACCGCGAAGGCGCGCGCCTGGCACTCCCAGCGGTTATCCACGGTGTTGTAGCGGCGCTGCAGCGCGTAGAGCACGGTGCGGCTGAGCAGGCCGGTGGTGATTTTCCCAAAAACCGGCGCGCCGATCCACGACCACGGGCCTTTGCCGTCATCCGGCGAAGGCGACCGGCTGAAACACAGGTCCATCTCACTGTCGGCCGTGGCGTCATTGGGGAACGGCCCATAAGGATACAGCGTCCAGAACAGGTTCCAGTCCACCCCGAGCCCGGGTTGGCTGGCGGCGTCGGCCGTGTGCGCCTGCATACAACTGTAGAAGTAACCGCCGCGCCGCACGGCATTACCGACTCCGTAGGCCGTGCCGGACTTCCAGAAGGGCACCAGCGTGGGGGTGAACTTGCGCTGGAAATCGTCGTACAGGCCGTAGGGATAGTCAAGCACCGCGCCGCCGTCGTCCGTCACCTTGCGCGCCCGATACAGGCGCAGTTCGTCCGCTTCCTGCGCCGGCGGATTGGCGTCGTTGCCGATAAGCGCCACGTAGTTGCCGGAGGAAACGGGATCGCCCAGCGCGGTGAAGCCCGCCGTCCAACTGCGCGTCAGCGTGGCGGAAAAGGTGGCGTCATACGTGCGGGAAGCGACGGCGTTGCCGCTAACCATGTGCCAGCTTGCCGGACGGGCGAGCATGTTGAAAAAGAGCTTCGCGGACGCTTTATAAATATAGTGGTCGTTCGGCTGACCAACGATATGCATCGCCTCGTTGGACGGCCAGACGTTCAGATCGCGCAGATTCGCGATGTTGTGCTTGCGCTCGAACCAGTCCGCCACCGCGCCCATGATGTCGGTGCCGGAGAGAATGAGCAGTCCGTTGCCCACGCGGCCGGCGGCGATACTCGGCCCCATGTGCGACACGGTGCCGTCCGCGTTGTTGCGGATGAGACGCACTACTTCCTGCACCTGCGAGCTCTCGCCGCCGGTGTAGCCGGCCACGCCGCTGAGGATGAAGCTCTTATCGCCCACGTTGTCGCGCAGGTAGTTCGTCTCCTGCGCGGTGATCGGGTAATACGCGGAGAGTAGCCAGTGGTCCGGGATGATCGGCTTCATCCAGGTGGAGGTGTTGGCGGGCAGCGGCCAGTCATACGGTCCCGGCTGGAAGATCACCGGCGGGTCGAGAAAGAAGTTGTATAGCTGGTTGCCGCCGCGTTGCGAGTTGTTGATCCAGATAGTGGCCCCACGTTCCAGCAGATAGCGGAGCGCGGCGCGTTCGTCATTGGTCAGCGTGGATTCGCTGTGCCCGTTGAGCACCAGCAGGTCGAAATCGGCCAGCGCGTCGAGGCTGGCTTTGTCAATCTGCACCGTCCAGTAGGCGGGATCGTCCTTGGTGAGCGGCGCTCCCCACGCTTTGCCGTTCTTGTACCAGTCCGTCGAGGTAGCGCCGGCGCCCTTGGGATCGGCCTGGAACTTGATGGCGCTGTTCAGCAGGTCGGCGTTCGGCTGCAGCGTGGCGGACGCGAGCGGGTTTTCCAGCGTCCAGCCGGCGGGCTTGTAGGGACTGCGGTTGATGACGGGCAGGAACCAGGGATCGCTGTTCCAGTAGGGCACGTCGCGCTTCTGGCTGCGCAACAGCAGCAGGCAAATGTGGTAGGTGCGCGTGGGCTTCGCGTGGTCGGCCACCACGCGCGGCACCGCCCACCCGGCAAGCGTCGGCCAGAAGACCGCTCCGAGCAAAATCCAGCAGAACCAGAGTCGTCTGATCATGGCGCGCCTCGTTCTCTACAGGCCAAACCGCCCCCTCCCTCCGGGGGGAAGGGGGAGCGTATTGATAAACACCGTTTCAAATTGACAATTTTCAACTGTCAATTAACAAATTTAATTCCAACCCCTCACGTATTTTGCATGACCCCTATAGAGAATACGCTTGGGCAGACCGGGAGTTTCGGCAATCGCGGGGTAAAATACCGCCCGCGCGCGTCTTCCTGATAGCAAACCGGACGCTGCAGGGTGGCGTCGTACCGGTATTCAATGCCCATGCGCCGTTCCAGGCGTTTCGCGGGGTCAGGGTCAGGGTCGAGCCAGTTCCAGACTGTCGGTTCCCAGTTCACGACCGCAGGGTCTGCCAGCGCCGGCTTTCCGGAAGCATCCGTGAAATACCAGATATTGCTGCCGCGCCAGTGCCGAATCCACTCCTCCTGCGCCTCCGGCGGAGCGGGACGGTTCTCCACGATGGCGCCGTGCATCACCAGCCGCACGTCCAGCGGCTCCCCCGGCTTCGGGAAGGGCCATTGGAGATCGGTAATCGGGTTGTCCGGGTCGTTGTAGTAGACGCCGGGGATGATGAACCAGCTCCCGCGCTGCGCGTAGATGAGCGCGTCCACCTGCACGTCCATGCCGGTGACCAGCAGCGTGGGCATGGTCGGTGAAGCGGCGAGGAGATAGTCGCTTCCCTCCATCCATTCGAAGCGGATGGTGTTCGTCGCGCCGTTGCCCTGCAGCGGCGAACCGGCTGGTAAGTAGCGACCACTGTCGCTAATATCCCATACCTGCTGTTCGAGTGGATCGTTCGCGTATAATCCTCCGCCCCACTGTACGGGATTCGCCCACCACGGAGTGCGCAGATCGAGGACCGCTATGTCGCCGAAGCAGAGTCGGTCTTCGACCGTGGCGCCGACTGCGAAGCGGAACGGTTTATCGTTCACCGTCATGCGCATCACGCCGTAATCCGGCTGGCCGACCACCGCCGCGCCGGCGTGGCGCAGCAGCAATCGCGACCGGGAATTCCAGGCGCCGGCGGTGGTGAAGGTGAAATCGAGCGGTTCGCCCGCGCGTATTCGCCAGAGATTCTCGCTCCCCACCGGCTCCGTCTCGCGGCTGGCGCTGGCGAAGAGTTTCGTCGGGTTCAGGCAGACGTTGTCGCGCGCCAGCAGCGCCACTTTACTGTCATAGGGGTCACCGAGTCTGATTTCCGTCGTGCCGGCCCCATCCTGGTATCTCACTTTGCGTGTCGCCGGTCCCAGCAGGCTGCCTTCGATGTAGACCGTGCCGCCGGAGACGATGGTCAGGTCGTGGCGCCGGTTGGCGGCGGTCACGTAGTACTGTATGCCCGAACCGTCCGGGTTCCAGCCGCCGGGCCGCTGCACGCCGCCGCCATCCAGCATCGGCTCATACTGCCCGTCGCCGTCGCTGTCCTCGAATGCCAGCGAGGCGGGCAGGTTGCCTTTCACAGTGACACTGCCTTCGGCATAAATGACGCCGTTGCGCGAGTAGGGCAGCGTGATGCGCTCGCCCACCGGCTGATTCGACTTGTTGAAGAACTGCCCGCCGTCGAAACGCCGCAGTTCCAGATATGGCAGGCGGGTAGCCAGCGCGGAAGCGGCGTTATACTCCCAGTCATGCAGGGTGATCTCCACCGCGCCAGCGTTTTCCGGGTGATAGACGCCGTCAATCCACGTCAGATCCTGATATAACGGGTCTTTCGGATTGAGCCACTCGTCGCGCAGCGCGTCCAGATCCCCGCCGTACTGCACGCTGGTGTATTTGTCGTCCAGATAGAGGCCGGAACCCCACCCCAGCATCTGCGAGGTGAAGGCGCTGGCGCTGGCGCTGGCATTCGCGGTGTAATCCCACAGCGCCGATTCGGCGGTGAGGGCGCGGTAGCGATGCGTGTTCGTCACCGGGTCGCGGCGGTCGAGCAGCGGCGCTTTCTGCGCGCGGATAAGCGGATTGTTCGCGCCCGTTTGGAGAAAGCGTAGTTTCGCGATGTTCGTGGAATCAACGAGCGGATGGATCAGGGCCGAACTTGCGGCGGTTAGGGTGGTTTCCGTCGCGTTTTGCGCGATACGCGTGAGAAACGGGATGGAAGCTGCCGCGTCGTAAGCTATCAGCTCTCCAACGACTTCGATCAGGTCTTCACGCTTCACATCAAAATTCATTGCATACGTATCGGCCAACGTGGTGGGAACCGTCGGGTCGTCATTAATAATATCCAGACGTACTTGGGAGCCGATTTCCAGATCACTTTCACAGCGGATAGGCCCCTCATAGATATGCAGATAATGCACAGTCGCGCTGCTGGCATTGCTGGAATCGAGCAATTCGCTGTCAGTGAGATCGTTCGGGTTGGTGTTTACCGTCTCAATCGCACCCAGGTCCACGTCCGGCGCGAGCACGGCCGGCTCGGTGCCGCCGTCAATGTTGGTGATCCATAGCAGGTAATCCGTCAAGCCGATCGGCATGAACGCGGTGAGCTTGCGGGTGAGGAAGCGCCGCGGGTCTTTGTAGCCTTTGCTATACTGCTCGAAGGTGGCCGGGTCGTCCTTCTTCGTCGGGTCCAGCGGGTCGAGGGCATCGCGCAAGCGCGGGTCCGGCGGGTTGTCCAGCGTGAAGCGCGCTTCCACATCAATCTTCACCATGCGCTGCAGCGGGTTGGCGCCCATACTATTATCAAGCGCCGAATTCGGATCATATTTAATGTCCTGTTTTTTCGTCGGCCCGTAGGAGAGCGTCACCCGGTAGAAGCCGCCGCCGAAGGCGATCCAGCCGGGATTGTTCAGGTCCGGCCCCGCGGGCGGGCGGGCGTCGGCGCCGTCCGGACTGTTCAACAGGTGATTGGTGAACTGCCGCAGGCCCGCCTCGACGATATCTTCCAGCTTCACGCGGTCTTCGGCGCGCGCGGTCTGCACCAGCGCCTGGTTCAACGTGGCGATGAACAGGCCCGCCAGCCCCGCCAGCAGGAACATCACCAGCACCGCCATGATGAGCGCCTGGCCGCGCGCCGCGTAGCGCGCCCGCCGCCGGACGGAAGGAGCCAGCGTTCGCATGCGGATCATACTCATCGGTCGTCCCTCCGCGCGCGCTTCGCCGCGTTCTTCGCCTCGATGCTCCGGGTCACGTTAAAATCCTGCCGGCTGGTCTCCGGCGTGCGCGCCGCGTAATCCTTCCGACTCACCGTCAGCGCGAGATCAAGCATCGCCTTCGACGAGTAGGTGGCCACCACCGTGTCTTTAGGCTGCAGGTCGCAGATGGTGTAGGTGACGAAGGTCGGCGTGCCGTCCGGGCGTACCACCGTCCACTGATCGTCTACCATCGCCTCGCCGAATTCGATAATCCGCGACGAAGCGTCATACGCGCCTAGGTTCGGACAATAGAACTTCCCAGGTCCGAGCGCGGTCGCCGACGACACACGGGTGAAGGTTTTCTGTGTTCCCGTGGTGGCACTTCTCAATGTCATTACGCGTGGCGGTGTCACCAGGTAGGTGATCGCGTCAATCCACCCGCCGCCGGTGGGAACTGGCAACCTTGATGTCGGATTCCCGGTGGTTGTTACGACATCAAGGGGATCATCATTGCGCATCGGCTGGGCGAAAACAAACTTGCCTTCCAGTCGTTGGCGGGCAATATCCGCTTCTGTCCACAGTGGATTCGACGTATCCCAGTCGGGACGATCACAAGGAGGCCAATCCATGAAATGTCGGCTGGTCACCAGCCGCCCGGTGCCAGTAGTGCTACTGTAACCCGTGACACCATAGACCATCCCACCGGCGCTGTCAAAGACGCGTAACTGGTAACCAAAAGGATTGGTATCTTTCGGATTGATGGCATCTTTCGGATAAAGCGGCGAAGAAGCGTTCACGAGATTCCATAGATCAGCAATCGTTGGCTGATTGTAGACTACAATCAATTGATTGGGATCCACCTCATCAAACACGCGGCTGCGTCCGGCAATAAGCGGCAGCGACGTCCGCGCCACCGTGGGCAGCGACAGGCCGGTGCTCGCGGTGAGGAACTGCAGCGACTCGCCGGTGATGCGTCGCGGGCTCACCTGGAAACGCGGGGCATCCCACACGTCGCCCACCGGCGTCACGCCGAAGAGGGCGTTCTGCTTGCGGCGAATGAGTTGGTCGCGCGCCCGCTGCTGGTCCAGCCCCATGCCGCGTACCAGATCAGTCTCCACGCCCAGCGGGAAACGCGCGTCCAGCGCGGCGACGGTCGCGGACGCCCAGCTCATACTGTATTCGGGAAGTTGCATCACCGTGTAGGGATTCGCCGGCAAGCCCTGGCGGTTGGGATCGTGGAAGGGGACGTAATGTTTCTCGTACGGCAGCGGGTCCGCCTCGTTCACCTTGAGATAATTCGGCGTCATCTGCACCCAGCTCCGCACGGTGGCGGAGGCATCCGCGTATTCCCAGACCCAGGGAAACGCCGGCATCTGGGCATAGCGGCAGAGCACCAGCTCGCCGGCGGAAAAATTCATCGCCATGCCGCGGCTGCGCTCGGCGTCGTCCGCCAGTTCCTTCACGTAGGAGACCGAGGTGCCGTCCGGCGGCAGCTCGAAGATATACATCGCCACTGCCAGTTCGCGCTCGATCTGCTGGGCGGCTTGCAGCCCGGCGCGCTGCGCCTCGCCCCGCGCCGTCGCCTTCTGCACGTAGCCGAAAGCGGAAAGCAGCGGCAAACCAAGCAAGGCCATCACCAGCGCGAGCACCGCGATGGCGATGATGATTTCCGTCAGCGTAAAGCCGCGGCGATATGGCATTCCCGGATGCCGGCTGCCCACAATCACTCCTTATGGCGGGTCACTCCGCCTACGCTGTTATACCCTGGTTCGCCCGGCGATAAATGGTCGGGCTGCCGAACTGCGCCCCCGTTAAAATGGGGACAGCAGCTCATTTTCTGTCCGTCCGCACTCCTCCGACATATCCACCCGGAGAAATTCGTTGCTGTCCCCATTTTTCCGAAGACAGCCTCTACCCTCCTACTTGAACTCCGGCAGCGTCACCGTCACCGTCTTCGCCTGCCAGCGTTCGTTCAACGGCCGTTTCTCCGGCGTCGTCGGACTGCCGGTATACAGATTGGCTTCACCGCCGCGCGGCTGAATCCACAGCGCGCGCACGGTCACGGTAATGCCGCGCACGGTGACCTTCGTATTCGGCGCCGGCGGGTACGCCAGGCGGATGAGACTGTTCGGCTTGCCGCTCACCCGTTTCGGCACCAGATGCACCTCACCGCTCACCCGGCGCAGTGCCGTCGTTCCGTCGCCGTCGGTCACCTGATGGTAGTAATCCACCGCCACCGACTGCCCCTCGTAGACGCCGGGGACAGCCACCCAACCGACAAGTGGTTTCGTTAAATCACCAGGATCGGAAGGTTGCCAATCCCAACTGGCGCTACGCCAGTTTAGAGCCATTGATTGAAGTGCGGGTTTTGAACCTGGCGGCTTCATCATCCAGAACACCGACGGCGCTTTGAACACCTGCAGCGTCCAGTCGCGGCGCGCGCGGTAGTAGACGCGGAAGGTGTTGCCCTTCAGCCGCTCCCAATCGGGATCGTCAATCGCCTCCCAGAAGGATGTCCACGCCCCGCCGACGCCCGGTTCATTGGCCGCCGCGCCCGCGTTTGCCTGCGTGCAGCGGTACGGCACGCCGTTACTGGTGACGCCGTCATTCACGGCGTAGTTCGCACCGTTGCTCCACGGGCCGCGCCAGATGACGCCTACCGGCACGCCGCCCAGCCGCACCCGCCCGGCGGCGGCCTGCGACAGGTCCACGGCGATGACCTGTGCCGGCACCACCACGCCGGAACTCGGTACAACCCCGTAGGGGTGCTCGCGGTCAGGACGATTCTCTATGTGATACACCATATCAGTGCGGGTATCTACCAGCGCCATCACAATATTGCGCTGCCCCGTCTGCATGGGGCCGTACAGTCCCCAGGTGACTTGCTCGCGCGGGCCGGTGGGCCGGTGGGCGAGTTTCGGGTCGGGCAGCGCCAGTGTCACGTAGCCCTCGTCATTCAGCGTCAGGTCTTCGTGCAGCGCGCCCCAGTCGGCGATGGTGTAATCCAGCTTCACCGTCCGCCCGCGGTCCTGGGGCGAGAAGTAAATCGTCCCCGGCACCGCGCTGCCCGCCAGCGTGGCTTCGTCCATCCGCGGAAAGTAGTAATAGCCGGCGGGCATGGCGCCCAGCTTGGTGTAATACGTCCGCAGCTTCGTCGCGTATTGCGCGTCGCTTGGTTTGGGAAACGTCGCCGAGGTGGGGTCTTCGTCCGCCTGAATCGCTTCCGGGTTCGCCGCGTCAGCGAAGTTCCGGTAAGCGCGGTTGATGATTTCACTGTCGGCGATGAGTGTCACCGTGCCAGTGAACGTGATCTCCGTGCGATCCGCCGTCGCCGTCACCGTGACGGGATAACTGACTGATTTGTCCTGATTGTAGAGTGTCTCGTTCCACGTAACCTTCCGTTTGGTCGGATCGGGTTCGTCGAATTCAGGATTTTTCGGCAGCAACATCGTTTGCGGCGGTAGGAACTCCATCGTCGTTGGTGTGCTTTGCACAAAGCAACTGATGCGAATGCACCGCTCCGCGCCGTAATCGGGCAACACGACAACGGATAGCGTGTTCGGCGTCGCCGGCCGGCGCTCCAGCGAGTAGTAGAAACTGTCGGGAAGCGCATTGATGCGGTCCAGCAGGCTCTCGCGTTCGTTGCGGGAGACATGGCGATACCGCATGTCATAAATGGTGACGGGCGCGTCCTCAAGCACTTCAGCGGTATCCGTTTGAATAGTGATTTTATCAAGGGTGATCTTCTTGCCGACGACATCCAGCGTGCCGTTCGGCAGGATCGGCCCAAAACGCGGCAGGTATTTCGGCACGAAGGACGCGGGGGCGAACTGGCGCAACACCGCGCCGGCGGCAATATTGACGGGCAGCTTGCCAATCACGGGAGCGCCCGTGGGCGACCCGATGGGATTTGCCGCATCATGCTTGATCTGGATGAGCAGATCTATCTTACTTGCCCCCGGCGGGTCATCCACTGCCAGCCACATGCCGTGCTGCAACTTTGACGGATCATCCACCGTCAAGTTGACATTTGTGCCGGCGCTCACTGCGGCGGTAAGAGTCGCCAGCACGCCGTCTCCCAGATCCGGCATGACGTTACCGTCA
>JAKIYB010000470.1:0-3456 GCA_022708765.1 Armatimonadota bacterium
ACCCGCCGCGAAGAGCTGCTCTTCACCGAGGAAGAATTGCGCCGCGTCTGGCAGTTGCGTCGCGTGCTCAACTCGCTGGAAACCGACCGCGCGCTGGAACTGCTCCTCACCGGCCTCAACAAAACCGCCGCCAACAAAGACTTTCTCGTCTACGTGGAAAAGGAACTGCGGCCTGGTCCTGAACGGTGACGCGGAATCAGGGATATCCCAAGCGAACAGGCGCCCATTGCGGGCGCCTGTCGTGTTTCGAGTTGGCGGATCTCTCGATGCTCCCGCCCCCCTAATTCAACCGCACACGCACCACGCTCTCCGGTGGAGTGGTGAGCAGCGGAAAGGCCGGCGACACGGAGAAGCTCAAGTTCACGCCGCCGCCGCGCTCGCGATAGTCCACGCGCAGGTGGTGGTAACCGGCGGAAAGCGTAATGGGGGTGGCGGTGCCGCCGCCGGCGGTGCCGTTCCAGTCGGCATAGACCTGCGTGCCGTTCACCCAGGCCTGCCCGTCGTCATCCGCGCCCACGGTGAAAGTGTAGGTGCCGCCAGGCACCTTGATGCGCGCTTCCCAGCGGCCACAGAAGGCGCCAGTGGTGATGGCTGGGTCCGGCTTGCCGCCGGGCCAGTCCACCGAGCTGATCCGGTTGTCAAAGCGCGTCACTTTCGGCGCGCCGGTGATAGCCTGACCTTCATAAAACTCCGCATTGTAGCCGGAATAGACAGGTGGGGTTTTCGCCCAGGCGAGGTGGCCGTCCACGTAGCTGGCGATGGCGCCGCCGCTGTGCCGCAGGTCATAATCGCTCGGATCATACAGCACGTTATCCAGTGTGGCCGGCGCAAAGCCGCTGGCGGGGGTGGCGGTATGCTTGCCGTCGGCGGTGAGCACGGTGGTGTCCGGCTCTTTCACATCGCCCAGCGCCAGTCCCGCCACCAGGTTGTGGTAGATGTAGGCGTTGGCGACCCGGCTGCCTTTCGTCGGGCAGATAAACATCTTCGGCGGCAACTCCAGCCGCTGCCATACCGTGGCGGCGTCCGGCAGTGCCTCATCGTTGTCCTGGGTATACATCATGATCGCCAGCGCGATCTGCCGCTGGTTACTCAGGCAACTGTTCTGCCGCGCCTTTTCGCGCGCTTTCGCGAAGACGGGAAAGAGTATCGCCGCCAGGATAGCAATGATGGCGATCACCACCAGCAGCTCAATCAGCGTAAAGCCGCGACGCATCGCACCCCTCCATTTATATAACGATGTCAATTAATGATATCGTTATCTCTCGTCGCCGACAAGTGGGCGTTGCGCTGGTGCATCACGGCATCCACTCACGCGCGTCGGGTACCGTCATCTCCCGGCCTTCATCGGCGGCGCGCACCGCGCGCAGGGCGGCGAGCGTAGAGTTGGCGCCGTCGGCGAAGGGGCAGCGGGGCGCGCGGTCGTCGCGGATGGCATCGAGCCAGTCTTCGATCTCCGGGGTGTAGCCGTGGCCGGCGATGCGCTCACCGTCCACCGGCACGAAGGGGGGATGCACGTCTTCCTCGTCCTTCGCCAGGGCCATGGTGTCGCGCTCGATGGTGCCCATGGTGCCGTAGGCGCGCAGGTTGTAGTAGGGCGCCATGCCGCAACGCGGGGCGTACAGCGCGGCGGTTTTCGCGATGCTGCCGTCGGCAAAGCGGAAGAGCGCCACCTGGCAGTCGTCATGGCGCATGGCGGGAAAGGCGACGTGGGTCTGGTACGTCCACACCGCCGCCACCTCCTTGCCGCTGATCCAGCGCAGCAGATCCAGCGCGTGGCTGCCGCCGCCCACTATGGGGATCTCCTCCTCCAGGTACCAGTTTTTCCCGGTGACGGCGTCCGTCTGCTTCGCCTGATAAAGCAGGTTGTGGATGTAGTCGCCTTCCAGATAATAGAGATCGCCGAAGCGTCCCTCTCGCGCCAGTTCATGCAAGCGGGCGAAAACGGGATTGAAGCGCAGGATATACCCGACTTGAATCTTCAGCTCCGGCCGCGCGGCGCGCGCCATCCGTTCGATCTCCGCCTCGCTATTGCCCAGCGGCTTTTCGATGAGTACGTGCAGGCCCGCCTGCATGGCGGCGAGAAACGGCGCGCAATGAAAGGCGTCGCCGGTGTTGATGCTCACCGCCGCCAGGCCGGGATGCGCGAAGAAGGCCTCCATCGCGGTATAACAGGCGGCATCCGGCGCCAGCGCCGCCGCCTCCGCCAGCCGCGCGGGATTACGGTCGCACAGCGCGACGATAACCGACTTCCCCAGCGCCAGGTGGGCGCGCAGGTGCTCCAGGCCGTTGTGGCCGAGACCGATGATGCCAACGGGAATGGTAGGCATTATTGCTCCTCATACTTTTCAGGTTTCAACAACAGGTATATCATGGGAACGCAAATCCGAAAAGCCTCCGGAGGTTTCCCATGCGTCTACTCGTTGCTGTCTGCTGTCTCCTGCTTAGCCTGATAGCCCTTGCCCAGGCACCGCTGGCGCGGCCCAATCCACCAAAGGTGGAGATCAAAGGGCAGCCGGCAACGCGCACGGTCTACTACTGGGCGTTCGCGAAGGACAAGAACGGCCACAGCGCCTACTCCGATCCCGTGGTGGTGACGAACGCGCCGGACGCGCTCTCCGCTGAGAACGCGGTGGTGCTCACGCCCGCGCCGGTCGAGGGGGCAGCCGAATACGGCATCCTCACCAGCCGCTGTGACGCCCCGAAGACGGCGAAGGTGGAGATCGGCGCGAAGGGGGAGAAGACCTTCTACTACTGGTTCCAGGCGCGCAACGGGCGCGGTGTCTGGTCGCCGGTGGAAGGGCCGCTGAAGGTGGACGGCTGCGCCGAGATACCGGAGAATACGCTGGCATGGGGGCCGACAGGCGCGGAATACTACTACCTGTACCGCACGGAAACGCCGGTGAAGCCGGTGGGGTGGCGGGCGTGTGCGCTGCTGGCGGGCGGCAAGGAAACAACGTGGAGTGATAAAGGGCTAACGCCGATGCCCATCATCGTGAACCCGGCGGGCAATGCCGCGGAGAAGCCGGAAGGGCAGGGGCTCTACCTGCTGGGCATGTCGAAAGGCGAGACGATCACCGACAGCGGGCAGGTGCTGACCTTCACGAAAATCTACGACATGAACACCACCGATCCGGCATTCACGCCCTATCGGCCGAAGGTGCAGAGCTTTGAACCCGGCGGCGAAACTGGCGCCTTCATGCTGAATGTGCAGAACCGCATAAAGACCCCGCAGTACAGTTGGGATATGGTGAATGCCATGACGATTCACCAGGACAACATCGCCGGCGGCCTGAACGCCTACCCGCGCAACTGGACAGTCGAGCGTGAGAACGGAAAAAACACCTACAACGGCATTGATATTCACCAATTCAACTACACGCCGGGACAGCACTCGCCGTATCTGACCTTCATGTATAACTACGGCCTGGGCGACAATGTCTTCATGCACATGGCGGG
>JAKIYB010000470.1:3516-3769 GCA_022708765.1 Armatimonadota bacterium
CGACGAAGGCACGGAGTTCTTCAGCCTGCACATGAGTCGCCGCTTGAGCGCCAACAAGGCGACGCTGGGCGCGGACGCGGCGGCGGGCAGCACCTTCCTGAAGGTGGGCCGGGAGATCGGCATCATCGCGGGCGCGCGGGGCATCGTCAACTTGACACGGAAATATTCCGCCGGCAACGCCCGCGTGGAGGGCGGTAACACCATCATCGGCACGGAAACGAACTGGACGCCGGAGATGGAAGGCCGCTGGATC
>JAKIYB010000471.1:0-270 GCA_022708765.1 Armatimonadota bacterium
ACCTGTTCGGCGCTTTCTTCGGCGGCATGGCCGGCGGTGGCCGTCCCGACCCGCGCGGCGCCGACCTCGCCTACGAATTGTCCGTCACGCTGGATGAGGCGCTCACCGGCGTCGAGCGTGTCATCCGTCTTACCCACCACGCCACCTGCGCCGCCTGTCAGGGCCAGGGCGCGCGCGATGGCCGCGTCGTAGCCTGCCCCGCCTGCGCCGGCACCGGCCAGCGCCGGCAGACGGGCACCAATATCCTCGGCTTTCACGTCACCACCCTCG
>JAKIYB010000471.1:280-3754 GCA_022708765.1 Armatimonadota bacterium
CCCTGCCATGCCTGCGGCGGCACCGGTCGCGCGCAGGTGGTCGAGGAGGTCAAGGTAGACATCCCCGCCGGCGTCGAGCACGGTACGCGCTTTCGCGTGCGCGGCAAAGGCGAAGCCGGTTTTCGCGGCGCGCGTGCCGGCGACCTGTTCGTGGTGGTGCGCCTGCGCCCGCACACCCGCTTCCAGCGCCACGGCCGCGACCTCTTCTGCGAGGTGGAGGTGCCCTTTACCACCGCCGCGCTGGGCGGTCATGTCACTATCCAGGCGTTGGATGGCGAGGGTGAGCTGGATCTGCCCGCTGGCACCCAGTACGGCGAGCAATTCCGCCTCCGCGGACGCGGCATGCCGGACATGAACGCCCGCAGTCGCGGCGATCTGGTTGTGAAGGTGAAAGTGATGGTGCCCCAGCACCTCAGCGGGCGCCAGCGGGAGCTGTTGACCGAGTTTGCCGAAGAGCGCGGCGAGGAAGCGCCGAAAGCGCGCAGCGCTTTCCAGCGTCTCAAAGACGCTGCCCAGCACCTGCTGACCGGCGAGGGCGACGCCCCGCATGAGGCCAAGGAATAGCGTAGGATTACGCCGGCTTGATGCCGCGTTCCGTCACCCGCAACAGCATGGGCAGCAACGGATACGCGTGCCGATGGTACTCCTGCCGACTGCGCCAGGCCAGCCAGCCCGCTGTGCCGGCATTTTCCGCGGAAACCATAATGAGGGTGTCGCGGGTCGGCACCGCCACCAGCAACGGCGCCTCGGCAAAGCGCGGTGCGAAGCGTTGAAAGAAGGTGGGCACCAACAGCCGCGCGGCATCCAGCCCGTCGCCGGTCTGGAAGTGCAACATCAGTTCCTCGCCCTCATATTCACCTTCCCGCGCGTCAATCACCAGCCGGTTGCAGCTTCGCTCGATATTGCGCAGTGCCGCCTCATGCAGCGCCTGCGCGCTCACCCCCGCCGCCGCAAGCTCCGCCTGGGTGATCCAGCGAAAAGCGCCGTCACTCGGCAGCACGTATCCCACCTGCACTCCCGCCAGCAGCGCCTGGCGCGCCAACTCGCGGTCCGCCGCGTCGTCCGGCAGCAACTGCGGCAGTACCTGCTCCGCCCAATCCTCCGGAAGTCCGTCTTCCTCGTCCAGCGCCGCCACAAATGCCGTCGCGGCATCTTCCACTAACAGCGTGGCATGCTCGGGATACTCGCGACAGCGCCGCAGGAGCTGTTCCAGATACAGCGCACCGTTGCGTCCTCCCGCCGTCACGCGCAGTGAATCCTCCGCTTCTTCCACCTGAAGCTCCGGGCGCAGGTTAAGTAACCACTGCCGCAGCGCGGCGCGCAGTGTCAGCCGAGTCATCGCCGGCGCGCGGGTATCCACGAGCCAGCGTATTGCCAGATAAATGAGGCCGCCAAACAGCAACCAGATAAAAAAGCCGTTCTCCATGATGCTCCGCGGGGAATGCCCCTGTTCGTCAATTTCGCTGCCTTTGAAGATATTCCTTTCCCTCGCGACTGAACGGAAGGATACCGTATCTGGAGTATGCGTAAAGACTTTCGACGCGTTTCCCGCAATCTGGTATAATCACCCGGCAACGGCACAGGGCGCGATGTCCTGCGCCGTTCGCGTGTGAAAGGGACCATGACGATTACGGCACAACTCGACGACGGCATTCTCGCGCCCGCGCGGCTGCGGAATATTGCGATCATCGCGCACGTGGACCACGGCAAGACCACGCTGGTGGACCAGATGCTGCGGCAGGCGGGGGCGTTCCGCGCGAACCAGCAGGTGGAAGAGCGGGTGATGGACTCCAACCCGTTGGAGAAGGAGCGCGGCATCACCATCCTGGCGAAGAACACCGCCATTCGCTGGGGCGACGTGAAGATCAACATTGTGGATACTCCCGGCCACGCCGATTTTGGCGGCGAGGTGGAGCGCATCCTGCGCATGGTGGACGGCTGCCTGCTGCTGGTGGATGCCGCCGACGGCCCGATGCCGCAGACGCGCTTCGTGCTGCGCAAGGCGCTGGAACTGGGCTTGCAGAACGAGGTGTTTGACCTCTTCGTTGATCTCGGCGCGAATGACCACCAGCTCGATTTCCCCACCGTGTTCTGCTCGGCGAAGCTGGGAACGGCGATGCTCGACCCGGCGGACGACGGCCCGGATCTGGTGCCGCTTTTCGAGGCCATTTTGCAGCATGTGCCGGCACCGCGCGTGGAGCAGGACGGCTCGTTTCAGATGCTCGTCTCCACGCTGGATTATTCACCTTACCTCGGGCAACTCGCCATCGGGCGCATCGAGCGCGGTCGCGTGCGGCTGGGCGAGACAGTGGCGCTGCACCCGCTGGAGGGGGCGTCCATTACCGGCAAGGTGTCGCGGCTGTATATTTTTGAAAACCTGCAGCGCGAGGAAGCGCAGGAAGCTGGCGCGGGGGAGATCATCGCGCTGGCGGGGCTGGAGACGGTGAGCATCGGCGCGACGATATGCGATCCGCAGGCGCCGGATCTGCTGCCCGGCATCGCCGTGGACCAGCCGACTATCAGTGTAGACTTCCTGGTGAACACCTCGCCTTTCGCCGGGCGCGAGGGGAAATTCCTCACCAGCCGCCACCTGCGCGAACGGTTAATGCGCGAGCTGCAATCCAACGTGGCCCTGCGCGTGGAGGAGACGGACTCTGCGGACGCCTTCAAGGTCTCCGGGCGCGGTGAGCTGCACCTGACCATCCTCATGGAGACGATGCGCCGCGAAGGCTACGAGTTTATGGTCTCCCAGCCGCGCGTCATCACCCGCGAGATTGACGGCGTGCTCTGCGAACCGTATGAAGAACTGACCATTGATGTGCCGGAGAATTACGTGGGCACGGTGATTGAGGGCGTAGGCGCTCGCCGTGCCGAACTGCTGGAGATGGAGGTGGGCGGTGACGGGAAGACACGGCTGCGCTTCCGCATTCCGGCGCGCGGCCTCTTCGGCTACCGCACCGACTTCCTCACCAGCACGCGCGGCACTGGCGTGCTGCACCATCAGTTTATGGAATACGGCCCCGTCGCCGGCGAAGTGACGCGGCGCACGCGCGGCGTGATGATCTCCATGAACCAGGGTCTCAGCAAAGGCTTCGCCATCGAGGGGCTGCAGGAGCGCTCCGAGCTCTTCATCGGGCCGGGGGTGGAAGTGTACGAAGGGATGATCGTCGGCGAGAACTCTCGCGACAACGACCTGGTGGTGAATATCACCCGCGCGAAGAAACTCACCAATATGCGCGCCTCCACCTCGGATATCTCCATCGCGCTCACCCCGCCGCGTACCATGTCGCTGGAAGACGCCATCGGCTACATCCAGGATGATGAATACGTGGAAATCACCCCGGCGTCACTGCGGTTGCGCAAGCGGCTGTTGAAAGCGCATGAGCGGAAGGATTGAGTCAATAGTCATCAGTGAGTCGTGATCAGTGAAGTGCCTGCCGCGGTTAGCGGCGGGCACTTTATGTAAGGCGAACC
>JAKIYB010000472.1 GCA_022708765.1 Armatimonadota bacterium
GAGGGACGAAACGGGGTTTTCGCTCGACTACACTCATGGTTCCTTTTCCTCACACAAAGAGGAGCCTGACAATCGGAAGATCGTCAGGCACCCCATATGACTCTGCCTGTTATCAGGCTGTGCCTACTTGGCAGCCACACCGATACCGAGCAAACCGCCCAGCACGTAGGTGAGCGTGCGATTCTTCTTCGCCTGCTTCGCATTGGCTTCATCCGCCGCAATACGCTCGGCGCGCTCTTTGTCCAGCGCATCCTGCAGCGCGGCCATCTGATCAGCGAAATTCTTCTGCAATTCCGCCAATCGCGCATTCAAGTCGTCAATGCGCTTACCCAACGCCGTATCGGCATCCGTCAGCTTCTTTTCTAATGCTGCCTGCGCGGCCGCCTGATCACTTACCTGTTTCGTCAAAGCGGTCAGTTTATCCTCCAAGGTTTTCCGCGCGGCGACTTCCTGTGCCAGGCTGTCGGCCAGGACTTTACGGGCAGCAGTCTCCGCCTCCAGATCCGTTCGGGTCTTTTTCAGGTCAGTGGTCAGCGTGTCAATCTTCAACAGCGCTTTCCCTAAATCCTCCTGCAGCGCGAGGTTGCGATTCTCCAGGGCTTTGACTCGCTGCTCCATGGCGGCCGGGGTTTGCGCCAACGCCAGCGCGGCAAAAGCGAACAGAACGAGCATAAGGATGGTGATACGCATCGGTGAGTCTCCTTCAGTGAAATCAGCGATTCTACGGAACAACGGTAATCTCGCCGTTCAATACCTCCAACGGCGTTTCCTTGCCGGCGCCGTCCAGGAGCACGGCTTCGCGCAGAGTGACGGGTGATTTTCCGGGCGCGACGGAACGGAAGGCTATCACGGCGAGATTGATCTCGGCTTGCGTAAGGTGTCCCGCATTAGTCCGCAAGCCGGTGATAACCAGCTTGCCGTTGTCGATGTCAGTATCATCCACGTCCCAGCCGGCCAGCAGGCGTCCATCTTCCATGAAGCCAGGGCCGCGGGTGACATTCAACGGGCGTATCACCGCCGGATCGAACATGACAACAACGCGCGCGCCGGCGAAATTCTCTACCGGTGACAGATTGAGTTGGATCGGGATGATAGTCGGCATGCGGTTGGTCTTCACCGGCACCTGTTGCGCACCGGGCTGTACGCGTAATTTCATGGTCGGCACATGAATCTGGAGGCTGTTTTCCAACGAATTGCCTTCGATATTCGCGCTGGTGACCGCCAGCTTGAAATTCCCGGTGCCGTTGAACTTACCGTTCGGTTTCAGCGTCCAGCTCTGTTGAATCGTCGCGCCCTGTTTCATTCCCTCGTATATCTCACTTAGCTTATTACCGCCCAGCAGATCCAAGCCCCTGGGCAGCGCCAGGGTAATGGCCACATTGCGTCCGTCGAAATCACCGCTGTTTTTCACGAAGGCAGTGACGGTAAAGGCCTGTGTCCGTTCGTGTTCAAAGGTCGTTTCCGCCGGGTTGTCAATCCCAAGGGTGAATTTACCTTCCTTATCTTTGATGTAGCCCAGGCCGTAATAGGTGGTAATCACCTTCGTCTGGCCGGCGTCAATCATCGTAGGATTCCAGAACATGGCGGCGGCGGTATCGGGATCGAGTTCGCCGGCGCGGATGAAGCCTTGTCCATCACGCAGCACGACATCCCACGGCTCATCAGCCAGCGAACCCCAGTCAGCGAAGAGCACCCGGTCGGGTGGAGTCGTCGCGCCGCCTTTCAAGGTTCCCATGGAGATCACCGTTTTTTTTGCCAGGTCGTCAAAGGCGAACCAGCGATCCACAATCTCGCCACTGGACGCAAATACGGCTTCGGTAATCTCTTTGGCGCCCAGGCGAATCGGCGCACCATCATTAGTGCCGCACATGGTATCAAGCGTTACGCGCAGGCCGACGTTGCGATTCTCCTGTCCGGTATTGGCGATCCTGTAGGTGATGCCGACCGTATCAAGCATGCGAGTGACGGTGCTGCGCGCAAAGCCCAGTTCCTGTGTCACTTCAATATCGCCGAAGCGGCAGGTCGTATAGATTTTGCCATTTTTCAACTCTGGTGGCGCAACGACTTTGCCATATTTCGCCCCGAGGCCGGCACGGCGCTTCGTCGGCCCACCGAAGACATAGCTATCATTGCCGATGCGGATGGATGTGTAACTCGTCCACGGCGCGTTACCACCGAAGATGAGATGTTGGTCCTTACTGGCGGGAATAGCCGGGTCGCCACCGGTGGTGCGAATGGAGAAACGACCGGTCTCGTCGCCGCTGTTGTTCACCACCAGGCGGATGAACTCATTCTCCAGCGAAACGATGGCAGCATCCTGCGCTCGGACGGCAGGTGCCAGAACACCGAGCATCAGAACAAGGGCTGTGATGGTTGCGATAATGGATGCACGCATTACTGTACGACCTCGACGAAAAATTGACCGTGCGCAAAGTTGACTTGCATGCGCAGCGCGCCATTCACCGGCACGCCATTTTTCATAGCGGTATTGAAATTCCAGCGCCGCGCCAGCGATAACGCTTCGCGGTCCAGCGCGTCGGACCCCGAGCTTTCGGTCACGCGGAAACTCGGCGTGCCGCTGTTGCTGACCTGAACGAGGATTGTTACGCGGCCATTCTGGTTCAACTCACCGGCGGATTTTGAATACCCCTGTATCGGGCCACCAGAGGCGGCGATGCCGTAGCTGGGCCCTTCATCGCCGGTTTCCGTGCCCATGCCGGTGCCGGTGCCGTTCGGCACACCTGGCGGCACACTGTTGCGTCCGGTGTTTGAGGTGAGTAGCGCCGGCGGTGCTTTTCGCCCTTCTCCCGGTCCTTTCACCGCACTGTCGCCACCAAGGCCATTCGGTACTTTCACCACGCCGTCTATCGGATCTTTCCCACGGGCTTGCGTCGGATTCTCCACGCCTTTGCGCACCGCCCATGTCGTTGTCGGCACGATCGGCGGCGGCAACGGGCGTTCTGGATTCTCCACCAGCTCAGCCGGATCTACGACAGGGGGATCTTCGAAGATATCCACAAAAATCGTCTCGATCACCGCTGCTTTTACTGGCGGCAACTTGATGAAGCCCATTACGAGTAGCATGATGATATGGGCGAGAATGGACAACGGGAGCCAGAGGCGGTAGAAGGTGGTACTCATGGCAACCTCACGGGTGTTGTCTCCTGTTTGCGCGTAGCAAGGCCGATCTGATCCACGCCTTCGGATCTGGCGATATCAATTGTCTCAATGACCAGCCGGTACGGCACCGTTTCGTCGGCTTTCACGACCAGCAAGCGGGCTTTCGTCTCTTCATGCACTTTACGGATGTCTTCCCGCAGGGAGGCGAAGCTGGACTCACTGTTGTTCACGAACACCTGCTGCTCGGGCGTGATGCGCACCGTCACCGAGGCAGGCATTGCCGCTTCGGCGGTGGCGGCTTTTGGCAGGCTCAGGTGGAACTGAGACTCGCGTACCATTTCCGGTGCGGTGACCATGAAGATAATCAGCAGCACCAGGCACACATCGGTGAACGGCGTGATGTTGATATCGCTGATAAACTTCACCTGTCGTGAGCTTTTTGAGCGAATCATACCGTGGGCTCCTCCACCGGTACCTCGGCCTTGTGCCCTTCCTGCAGCAGGTATGACCACTCCGTGCTGAAGCGTTCAAGTTGCAGGCGGTAACCATCTACCCAGGCGCGGCACCAGTTGTTGGCGATGGTGGCGATGATGGCGACGCCCAGGCCGGCGGCGGTGGCGATCAGCGCT
>JAKIYB010000473.1 GCA_022708765.1 Armatimonadota bacterium
TTGCGGCGGTGGGGTGGGGGGCAGAGACGGCCGCTCTTCCGGTGGCAGGTTCGGTTGTTCGTTATCAGTCATGGTAACCTCCTTCTGGCACCCCCATCAATGAGGGTGCTAACACTGTCAAGGACGCTGAAGCGCCCTGAATACTGAATAGTGACGCGGGCATTGAAATGCCCCCTGCGAGGCCATGCGGCCAGGCGTCCCTCTGCAGGGACGCAACGGTTCACGCAGACCAACTGGATGTCGGACACAGCAATATTTATTTATCAAAAAGCATAAGCGCCCTGGGTGACCTAGCATGGATTATACACTGTCAGTATTGTCCGCGCGGGCGGCGAAGGCGGCGCGGACGGGTTCGGTGCGGAGCAGGCTGATGAAGGCGATGGTCATAACCGCTGAAAAGACGAAGATGAAGCCGGAAAGGACATAGGAGACGACAAGTATGCTCGGGTTAAGCGGCGTGTTTGCCGTCATAGTCACCGAGTAGATTAACGATCCGACCAGGGCCACGAAGCGCAGCGCCAGCAGGCGGATGGTCCACGCGCGCGCCCAGGCTTTCATCATCAGCAGGCCGACGCCGCAGATGAGAAAGATGATGACCGCCAGCGCGCTGTCCAGATTACTGACCAGGCTGACGGAAGCCGGCACCAGATCTTTGTTTGACGGCAGCAAGGCCAGCACGTCAATAACCGCCAGCGCCAGCAGCGTCACGGCGATGAAGATCACCACGCCGGGACGGTTGGACGGCACGGGCGTCATCATCGGCGGCGGGGGTGGGACGGACGGGCGGACAATCGGGGGCAGGTTGTCGGTCATCGGTGCGATTCCTTTCGGCACCCCCCTGAAGGAGGGTGCTAACGCTATGAAGGACGCTGAAGCGCCCTGAATGCCTGTGGAAACCAGCGCGCTTCAGCGTGCTTGTCCTGGTTCGCCACCTCCTTCAGGGGGGGGAAACGATTCATCGGTGCGATTCTTTTGGCGGCTTTCGTTACCGCTTGCTATGCTATTCTACATCATTCTCACCGCAAGTCATATGCCGCGACGATGCCTGGACGGGTGAGGATGAAGAGCATCACCAGACTGGTTACCAGCGGTAACAGGATATCGAGACTTGCCATACCCATCAATATGTCATAAGGAAGGGCATCTGGAGTCGTGCTGGGTTGCGCGCGTTGTACAATCGTATAGTAAGCGTAATCTGACCGTATCTCGTTGGTGAAAGAAACAATGATACGCGTGACCATGTCACCGATAAGCAAGTAAACCGCGCCCTTGCGCGCAAGCGGTTTCCATTGTAGAAGGCTGATGCCAAACACCATTTGCAGTATGGCGACGAAGAAATCGCGATTAACCGTGATTATTTGCATTAGATCCACATCTCCGATGCGGCCGAGAAAATAGAATTGCCCTAATGCAAACAGTAGTCCGAAGCACGCGAAGCTCACCAGTGCCGCTCCGACAATCGCGGCGGCGACCGGGCGCGTCGGCTGCTTATAAGGATCGCCTACTTCAAACGCTGTTGGCGGGGTAGGCGGTACGAGCGATTCGGATGGCTGTGAATCCTCGGTTTCCGTCATCGGTGCGATTCCTTTCGTTTCTTTTCAAAGGCCTCGATCACGCCGCGGCGGGTGAGGATGATGACGATGGGCAGCAGGGTGGTGAGGGTGGTGGCGGCGGAGCGCGCGAGGCGAAGGCCGTAGACGTGCCAGAACTCCTGGCGTTCGGCGAGCGTGAGCAGGGTGCTGGCGAGGAGCAGGTAGGTGGCGACGGTGAGCGCGTAGGCAACGGCCACGCGGATACCGAGCATGATGATCGTGCCTTTGCGCGCCCACGGCGCCAGCGCGAAGATGCCGGCGGCGAAGACCAGGTAGGCGAGGATAGCGAGGCCGCTGGTGCCCACGGTGAGCAAAGTCAACCAGTGCTGGCTATAGTATAACCGCGCGAGGACGCCCACCTCGGCCAGCGCGTAGACGATGAGCAGCGTACCCGCCAGCGACACCAGCGCCGGCCGCCCCTCGCCCGGCATGGCATAGGGCACGTCCACGAAGGGGGATGAGCGCTCCGGCGAAGGCAGCGTGGGTGGCACCGTCGTATGCATGGGAATGGGATTCCGCTCGTTCACGTCCATGCTAACTCCTGTTCGCTGATATTATCACGGTCCTGTAGGGCATGTGCCGATACTTACTCCTTCGTCGTTTCCCCATCTTCTCCTGCCAGCAGGCGTTTCGCGGCTGCCACGGCGTCGGCGTGGGTGGAGATGGCGCCGTCGAGGCGGAGGGCGCGGAGGCGGGTGATAATGCGGGCGAAGGCCGGGCCGCGGGGGATGCCGAGGGCTTTCAACTCGTCGCCGGAGAGGGGGACGGGCACGTGGATGAGATCGGTGAGGTAGTGCTGCACGCGCGCCCAGACGACGGGTGACTCGGCCAGCGCGAGGAGGGCGAGGCAGAGCGGCACGTTGAGCGGACGCAGGAGGGCGTCCAGTTCGCTGGGTTTCAGCGACTCGACGGCCAGCGCCGGCACCAGCACGGGCAACCGCGGCGCGAGGAGCGCCAGCCGTTTTTCGCGCACGGGCAGGCGCAGGCGCTCGGTCAGCCGCGCCGCATGCTCGGGCGCGAGCCGGCAAAACACGAGCAGCAGCCGCTGGGCGCCCGGCTCGATCATGTGCGCGGCGACGTCGGGTTGCGACCGTGCCCAGGCGAGGGCATCCTCCAGCCGGCAGTACTCCGGCGCGGGGCCGGCAAGGCGCCAGCCCGGCTCCAGCGCGGCGAGCAGGCCAAGGTCATCCAGCCGGCGCAGCGCCACCTCCGGGAAGGGGCGCGCGAAGATGGCGCGCAGCTCCTCGCGAATGCGATGGCCGGAGACGCGGTCGAGCAGTTCCATCTCGATGGCGTGGCGGGCGAGTTCCTCGGTGCGCTCGTCCATGCGAAAGCCGAAGCGCGCCTCAAAGCGCACGGCGCGCAGGATGCGCGTGGGATCCTCCACGAAGCTAAGGTTATGCAGCACGCGGATGATGCTCTCGGCGAGGTCGCGGCTGCCGCCGAAGGGATCGAGCAGGCGGCCCGGCTCGTCGCCGTTGAGCTGCATCGCCATCGCGTTGATGGTGAAGTCGCGGCGGTAGAGATCCTCGCGCACCGAGCTGTGTTCGGCGGTGGGCAGCGCGGCGGGATACTGGTAAAACTCGGTGCGCGCGGTGGCCAGGTCCACCGCCCGGCCGTCGGGCAGCTCCACCTTGCCGGTGTGGAATTTCGGGTGGGTCACCACGTGCCCGCCCAGCTCGCGCCCCACCGCTTCCGCCAGCGGGATGCCTTCACCCTCCACCAGCAGGTCGAGGTCAATGGTCTCGTTGCCCACCAGCAGGTCGCGCACCGCCCCGCCGACGAGGAAGATGGTCAGCCCCATGCCGGTCGCCACCTCCGCGATGCGCAGCAGCAGCGCGCGCGACGGTTCCGGCACGCGCGCGGTGAACAGCGCCCAGATATTGCGCGCCGGCCCCGCGCCGCGATAGAGGGTGTGGCGGCTGGCGTAGCGCTCGCCGTGGATGGCGCGGATGACGTCGCCGCGGGTGACGATACCCACCAGCGTGCCGTCGCGCATCACCGGCAAGCGGCCCACGTCACCCTCGATCATCAGCCGCTCGATCTCCGGCAGCGGCGTCTCCGGGGTAATGGTCACCACCTTGCGGCCCATGAAGCCGCGCACCGGGGCGTGCCCCAGTTCGTGATGGCGGGCGCGGTCCACGTCGCGGCGGCT